>CAZUVQ010000020.1:19688-21758 GCA_964623915.1 uncultured Oscillospiraceae bacterium | reverse complement strand
TAAGTATGTATTATAATTGTGCAATGCACAAATAATAAACAACTGTCCCCCTTTCAATTCACCGTAAGGCAAGGCAAGATACAAATGCCCCACTTTTTATAACTGTTCAAGTACATTATAACCCCAACAAAACAATTTTGCAAGAGAAATATGATTTTTTTTTGATATATTTCGAATTTTTCACATTTTAATAACAACTGTTATGCAAATGTCACAAAAATAAATATTATGTAGTAATTTCAACTTTTTCCCCTTCAAGATAAACATCTGTTAAAAAACTGTCAAACCGCAAGGGATTTCCTTGATATATTGCCAAATCAGCATCCAATCCGGCTCTTATTCTGCCTACCCTGTCTTCAATTTCACAGGCATCTGCCGCAACAGCTGTAACTGCAAGCAGAGCCGCTTTTTCACTGATACCGCGAAGATGTGCGAGCCTTGCACAGGTCATCAACTCATTTTGAGGAATTTCACCGGCATCCGTAATAATGGCAAATGGAACTCCCGCCTTTTCAAGAACACTCATTAAACTAAAATCTTTATTCAAAAGCTCCGGCTTGCCCCTATCTCCAAATGTAGGGCCTATGCAAACAGTTAATCCCTCTTCCTTGAGATAATCAACAATAAAGCTTCCTTCCGTACAATGCTCAACAGTGAGCTTTAAACCAAATTCTTTTGCAATTCTTATAACAGTTACGATATCGTCCGCCCTGTGAGCATGCGCCTTGACAAGCATTTCGCCCTTTACTACGGGAACCAAAGCCTGCGTTTTTATATCAAAATTATTTTCATCATATCTTTGCGCCTTCATAAGTGCTTCTCTTATCACAGCGGCAATACCCATTCTTGTTGTCGGCATTTTATCTTTTTTGCCAAATGCTTTTTTCGGATTTTCTCCGAAAGCAAATTTCATTGCAGCCGGCTGTTTTATCACTCTTTTATCAATGCATGGGCTGCCGCCAGTTTTTATAGCCGCAAACATTCCCCCGATAGGGTTAGTGCTTCCGGGACCTACCATTACAGTTGTCACCCCTGCGAAAAGAGCCTCTTTAAATGCAATATCAAGCGGATTTATACCGTCTAACGCGCGGATATGCGGTGTAAGAACATCTGTGCTTTCATTTAAATCAATCCCCTCAAAACCTGCGCTGTCACCCATTAGCCCTATGTGGCTGTGCGCATCCACAAGCCCCGGTATTACTGTTTTGCCCATCAGGTTGACTTTTTCACAATCAACATCAGGAAAACTTGCCATGTCACCGACAGCCTTAATTTTTTTACCTTCAATCAATATGTATCCATTATCATAATCCCTACCGTCACACGTACGGATTAACCCGTTATAAAGCAATTTCAGTTTTATCAACTCCTTGAAACCTCGTTTTTTGCTCTTTTTACAAGTTCTTCATATCCATTATAATCGAGAAACAAATTTATCGCATTCAAAAGCTCTTTAGATGAAATCCTTGCAGGCAGCCCCATCTCTTTTGCAATATATTTTCTCATATGGCTGCTTTGTTTTCCGCCTGTCAGACCGTCAGAATACAAATCAACGGCTTTTAAAAAATCAGATTTACTCGAAAGTTTACCGTCAACTGTGCATCCGGCCGCTTTGAGAGAGCCTAAAATTATTTCACTCGAAATACCTTCAACACCTAAAAAACCTTCTTTAGAGCTCTTTCTTTTTCTTTTTTCCTTGCCTTCAATATCGGGTATAAACGCATTTAATACCTTGCCGACGTTTACTGAGCTTTTTATATAATTGCGTATAAGAAAGCCTGCCCTGTCGGAATCTGTTAAAATCACAATCCCGCACTTCACAGCAAGCTTTCTTATATAATCAAGCTTTTCTTTATTATTAATAATATCAAATCCGTCAGTTGTTACGATAAACGCATCAACGCATGATGCAAGCTTGATTTTATCGTAAATACCCT
Organism: uncultured Oscillospiraceae bacterium; assembly: GCA_964623915.1. GTDB lineage: Bacteria > Bacillota > Clostridia > UMGS1883 > UMGS1540 > CAZUVQ01. Next base: position 19,821 of record CAZUVQ010000020.1, on the reverse strand, counting down.
CAACTATTATAGCTTCACTTATTTTCATGTAAACACCATTAATGGACTGCGACAAAAAGCTTAAAAATACGGTATCATTAGCCTCCCTCGTGCAGAGGGAGGGGGACCGCGCCAGCGGTGGAGGGATTGACCC
>CAZUVQ010000020.1:0-19588 GCA_964623915.1 uncultured Oscillospiraceae bacterium | reverse complement strand
TAGCCTCCCTCGTGCAGAGGGAGGGGGACCGCGCCAGCGGTGGAGGGATTGACCCCTAAAAAACTAATCAAATATTATCGTCTGTGTACCTTAATATTACTTTTCTTTACGCTATGAACAAACTTCACCTCTCGACGTACCAATGTAAGCCCTTCAGTTTGTCCATTCCACACTTTTTGTCACAGCCCCCGATTTTATTCTGTTTCTATCAGACCGTAGCCGCCGCCCTTACGTCTGTACACAAGATTATATTCATCCGAAACTGAATTTTTGAAAAGATAAAACTCATGTCCCAAAAGATTCATTTGCAATATTGCTTCCTCCGGACTCATTGGCTTTACATAATGTTTTTTAACTCTTACAATATCAAATTCCTTTTCCTCTAAAGAGAGAGGTTCAACCTCAACTGTTCTGATAAAGGCATTTTCACGAAGCCTTTTACCAAGACGCGTTTTGTTTTTCCTTATTTGCCTTTCAATAATATCAACTACCTTGTCAATAGCGGCATACATATCAGTATTGGTTTCTTCGGCACGGTATATCATGCCGCCGGCATAAATTGTTACCTCCGCCGTATGCCTTTCTTTCTGAATCGAAAAAGTAACCTTGGCATCAGCATCCTCATTGAAAAATTTTGATAACTTGCCTAATTTTTTTTCTGTTGCCGATTTTAACCCTTCAGTTAGTTCCAATCTCCTTCCGGTAATGTTTACCTTCATGTGTACACTCTCCTTTTTGATTCATATTTCAAACAGGTGTTGCCTGCTTAAATCGTAACTGTTTTATGCCTTGCAACATGGCAATTTATGTTAACTGCCACAGGCAGACCTGCAATATGCGTCGGATACGCAAGAACATTTACTCCAAGAGCTGTCACCAAACCACCGAAACCCTGCGGCCCTATACCAAGCTTGTTGATTTTTTCAAGGAGCTCTTTTTCCATATCGGAATAAAATTTATCGGGGTTTTTATACCCCACCTCAAACGTCAACGCCTTTTTGGCAAGCAAGGCGGCTTTTTCCATCGTTCCGCCTATCCCGACACCGACAACTATGGGCGGACAGGGATTGGAACCCGCTTTTTTTACTGTTTCAACCACAAAATCAAAGGCACCCTCATAGCCATCTGAAGGTTTAAGCATCTTTAAAGCACTCATATTCTCGCTGCCAAAACCTTTAGGTGCAAAGACAATCTTTATTTTGTCACCTTCGGTAAAATTTATGTAAATTATGGGAGGAGTGTTATCTCCTGTATTTTTTCTTCTAAACGGGTCCCCCACAACGGATGCACGCAGATAACCTTCTGTATACCCGCATCGGACGCCTTCGGTAATAGCTTTTTCTATGTTACCGTCAACAAAAACCTGTTCCCCGATTTCCACAAAGAAAACGGCCATTCCTGTATCTTGACATATTGGAATCATATTTTTTGCGGCAAGCTCTGCATTTAAAAGAAGCTGTGACAAAACGTTTTTTCCGAGCTCTGTTGTCTCTTTTTCAACGGCCTCGGACAACTTATCTATAACATCCTTACCAAGGCAGCAGTTTGCTTCAATGCACATGTTTTTTACTTTTTCTGTAATTATTTCGCTCTTTACTGTTCGCATATTCAAAGTTCCTTACTTGTTTATATGTATAATTCGACATTCTCTTTTAAAATCCTTCCGATGTCAACAAAATTTTAACTATTTTTTGTACTATTTCACAAAAGTGTTCACTTATTTTATATTACGCAGAAAAATCACTTTTTAATCCAATCGAATTAAATTTACTGCGTAGGTTTATGTTAATCAGTCCTTCAAAATTAATATTTCTTCTGTTAGTGTTCTTATAAGAGTAACGGGGTCAACGAGGCCGATTTTCACCTTATAATCTGCTTCTTTTATTAGTTCTATGGCCGATGCAAGATATTCCTCCGACAGTTGTTTTGCATATCCGATAAATTTTCTTGCTAAAAACTCACGGGGGAGTTTAAGCCTTTTTATCATTTCCGATGCACTCTCACCATCTGATTGCATTAGCTTTGCCTTATAACAGGAAAGATATGACGAGCCAACAATAAAAAGAAGATTTATAGGTTCAAATCCCATTTCAAGTAGCTCTGAGAGATATTTGTTGGCGTCTGCCGCATTTTTGGTGAGCATTGCATCCGTATACGCATATTCTTTTGTAAAATACTCTTTTGTAATAATATCTGTGACATTTTCTTTTGTAATTTCTTTGTTGTTTCCAACACCGGAAATCAGTTTGTTTATTCCTGCCTCCACGCTGTACATGTCAAGCCCTGCGCTGTCAAGAAAAACCCCCACCGCATCATTCCCCATTTTTTTACCGGCAGAGTAAACAAGGCGTGAAACCCATGCCTTCATGTCCCCTTGTGACCTTCTCTCAAAATTAACAGAAAGACACTTTTCGGCGAAAGCACGGTATGCAGTGCTGCGCTTGTCAAACTTATCCTCAAAAGCAAGCACATAAACAAAATCTGCCGCATTAGAAAAAACCGTTTTCCACACTTCCTTGTTTTCATTTTTAAGTGCAAAAACACCTGTATCCTTTAATAAAATCAGCTTACGCTCACCCATAAGAGGTGGTGTGTTGAATGACATATCTATATCTGTTTTTGGCACATCACCTTCAAAGACAATTAAATTAAAATCTTCACTGTCACCGACAACAAACTTTTTTACTATATTTATATAGTGATAGACAAGATACCTCTCCTCACCATAAAAGTGCAGAAATTTTGTAAGATTTCCTTGCTTTAACTGTTTTTTCAATATATCATAGCTCATTTTTTGCCCTTCCTTATTTTTTCATTAGATTTACGCTTTTAAACTTTTCTCTGTCGGCTATAAATTCAATTGTGCCGTTAGAAGATGTTTCGTATATTTCGTTGAAATTTTCTTTTAAAACGTCTCTTGTTTTTTCTGAAACAGTATCATATTTTGATGCTGATATTACTGCAACAGATGCCCCAACAGCTTTTACATATGTACTGCCCGATGACGTATATGAGCCGTGATGAGAAACCTTTAATATATCACTTTTATTTGCCGTCGCAAAAGGGATTGCCCGCTTTTCGCCTTCCATGTCAGCATCACCCGAAATCATGGCAGAGCTTTCTCCGTATTTTACGGCATAAATAATTCCGTTATTTATATCGTCATCCCTGTATGTATTAAAGGTCGAAACTTCAAGACCGCCAAAATTGAGCTTTTCACCGCCCAAAATGCAGCAAACCTTTGTATTGCTTGTTTTTGCGGCATTAACAATTTCTTTTCTTATATCAGCGTCACAGATATTTTCAGGCAAAACAATTCTGTTTATTCTGCCTTCTTCAAGAAGCTTGATATAGCTTTTGCAATGGTCACTGTGATAGTGGGTAATAAATGCCACATCAATTTTTCTTATACCCTGCCTATCTAAATATGGAATCAATATATCTGCCGCCACATCTGAAAAATCACTTCCGCCGCTGTCAAACATCACTGCCATTTTGCTGTTTCTGAAAATCATGCAGTCGCCATGTTTAACATTTACAAAAGTAAATTTCGCTGTCTGTGAAAAAACCAAACAAATAAAAATGGTTGAGTATATTAAAAGCGACGTTGCGCAAAATGCACATGCTTTTATTTTTTTATCTATCAGCAAATAATATAAAGCCACACACAAAAGAGTATACCCCAAAAGACGCAGAACGTCGGGTTGTCCCAAAGCAAGAGATGCACCCGGAATTCTCGATACAATAAGCGCAACTGCTGCCATTCCGTTTGAAAAAATATTAACAACCCATATAAAAACCGCGCCCAATATGGGCAAACCGCCCAAGATAACAGCAAAAACTGATATTATCATAATAAAGGTCAACAGAGGGCATATGAGAAGGTTGGAAATAATTCCAAACACGGGTATTGTACCGAAAATACATGTAAGAACAGGCATAGTTGCTATTTGCCCTGCTATTGTAACACTTAAAATATCACCGAGCGCACCGGGCAAAAACGAAAGCTTTTTTTTAATAGGTACTGAAAAAACTAATATAGAAAACGTAGCCGCAACCGACAGCATAAACCCGGGGTCAAACGCTGCAGCAGGGCTTATAATCAGAATAAAAAGAGTTGCGAAGCCAAGAGAGTTTAAATTGTCGCTTGCCTTATTTATAAGGAATGACAACAGAAGCAAGGTTGTCATAATCCCTGCCCTAAACGACGAAGGTGCACAGCCTGTAACAAAAACAAACATCCACATTAAAAGCATTGAAAGAAACAGTGCTGTTTTACTTCTTTTCATTCCTGTCACGAAAAAAAAGCCTGTTATCATTGCCAGTATAATATTTATATGCATTCCTGATACGGCAATCATATGTGACATTCCGCTTGTTTTAAAAGCATTATATATTAATTTTGGAACTTCTGATTTATCACCTATCAGCAATGCTTTTGTAATTCCCTTGTCACTGCCTCCAAAATAATTTTCTATTCTTTGTAATACTGATATTTTTATTATGTATCCAAGGTCTATTGGAGAGAAATATGACAGTTTTTTTTCTATTACCTTTATATTTTCATCTGAAAATTTGCCGGATAGACCGATTTTTTTTGAAACACGCAAAAGCTTTGTGTTTATGTCCCCGAAATTATTCCCCGTAGTGGGTTCATAAAATACGATATTTGCAGTAATTATATCCCCTCTTTCAAGGGTGAGATTATCAGCATATACACGCGCTCTTACCTTTGGTTTTATCTTTTCGTTATCTTTTTTATAAAGCAATAAATCGGCATAGCTGTATTCGTTATCAGTATAGGTATTTTCGACCTTTGCTAAAACATTTGCTTTTGTATCGTAATACACTGCTGCATTTTTTGTAATATTGCCGTATTGCAGGCTCATAAGAAAAAAACCGGCAACAGCAATAAGAACTGAGCAAAAAGCCATGGCATATCTGCCTTTAACTGACAGAAATATAATATAAAGGGCAATGGCAATTATAATTATTATAAGAAAAGCATGTGATACATACCACGAGTATATACCACATAATAACAATGCCGCAGCTAAAAGCATTCTGTTCATAATTCCTCCGCTTTTTATACAGAAATGAAAAAAGACCACATAAAAACGATATACATTTTTATGCAGTCTCTGCAATTCAAAGCATTGCCTGGTTATCTGAACTTACGTTTTCTGGCAGCCTCTGATTTTTTCTTACGTTTAACGCTGGGTTTTTCATAGTGCTCTCTTTTCCTGATTTCAGATAAAACACCAGACTTTGCGCATTGACGTTTAAAACGCTTTAATGCGCTATCTAAAGATTCATTATCCTTAATTCTAATTTCCGACATCTGTATTTCCCTCCCTCCGCGCGTTGGAATGTGTAAAACACATTGTAAACATTATAACTCATTAAAAAGACCTTGTCAAGAAAAATTTAACTGTGGCAAAAAAATGCAAAAACAGGAACGTTTACTATATTCCGTATACAAATGGTTTTGCAAAACCATTTGCTCAGTAGGCATTATATATAGTTATATATATCTCTCACAGAGTCAGCAAAAAAATCGGGCTTTGCAGATATTAAAGACTCAATATTTCCATAACCGTATGTAACGGCAAGAGATTTTATTGAGTTTTGTTTTGCGCCCATTATATCGTACTCGGTGTCACCTATCATAAGAATTTCATCGGGTTTTTTTGTTTTATCGAGTATATATTTTATTATTTTTCCCTTACTGTCCATACTTTTATCCATACTTGCGCCGATTATTTCTTCAAAATAACCTGAAAAAGACCAGTCATCCAGCATTATTTTCGTATACTCTGTGGGTTTTGCAGTGGCGACAAATAATTTATATCCATTATCACGAAGATAAATAAAAAGCTTTTCTATACCGTCATACGGAGTGCATTTATGAAGACCGTAAACACTATAATACTCTCGATATGCCCCAAGCGCATCCTCTGCCTCATTATCATGGAGTCCGCAGTACTTCTTAAACGATTGCCTAAGCGGCGGCCCTACGAATTTTTTTCTTGTTTCCATATCAGGAACAAAAAAGCCAAGCTTTTCGGCCGCATATTTAACTCCCTCGCAAATACCTTCCCCGCTGTCAAATATAGTGCCGTCAAGGTCAAACAATATTATACTGAATTTTTTTGAGTTTTGCATTTATTTTAATACCTCACGCCAATCAAGATCTCCTCTGTCAATACCCATAATCAATATTTCCGCAGATGCAATATTTGTAGCAAGAGGAACATTATGAATGTCACACAGCCTCATGATATGGTCAATATCCGGTTCGTTGTTTTGTTTGGTAAGCGGATCACTAAAGAACAATACAGCATCAATTTCATTGTATGCAATCCTTGCGCCTATCTGCTGATCCCCTCCCTGAGAAGCGGATAAATACTTATAAACCTGAAGCCCTGTTGCTTCAGACACAAGCGCACCGGTGGTTGATGTAGCACAAAGAGTATGCCTGCCTAAAATGCCTTTATATGCTATACAAAACTGAACCATCAGCTCTTTTTTCTTATCATGTGAAATTAATGCGATGTTCATTTTTTCTCCTCCTGCCTGTATTTCTATGCCCCGCTTATCTTCTGTTTTTCCCAAACAAAGAAAAACGTTTTTTCTTTTCTTTAAACTTCATAAGCGGAACAGTTTTACCCGCTATTCTGTCTGCAATATTTCTAAAAGCAGTCCCTGCTTCGCTTTCCTTTTCAGTTACAACACTATCGCCTTTATTTGCGGCAACTATCACTTTTACATCTTCCGGTATAACCCCCAACAGTTGCGCCGCTAAAAGTTCTATTATTTCATCTATGCCGGGAAGGACACCTTTTTCCGACATATCATGTCTATATCTGTTAATTACTATCCCGCTTTTTTTAATCCCTGCTTTTTCAATCCTGTCAAGTATTCTGTCAGCATCTCTTATAGAAGAAAGTTCAGGAGTTACAACAATAATTGCCCTTTGTGCCGCTGATATTGCATTTTTAAAGCCCGTTTCAATTCCTGCAGGGCTGTCCACCAAAACATAATCATATTTTGAAGAAAGCTCCATGCAAAGCTTTTTCATTTCAATTTCTTTTATCTCATCCTTTTCCTTTGTCTGAGAAGCCGGAAGCAGATAGAGACCCTTTATTTTTTTATCATCAATCAACGCCTCGGAAAGCTTGCATTTACCTCCAGTTACATCAGAAAAGTCATAAACAACACGGTCAGACTGTCCGGATAGCACGTCAAGATTGCGTAGACCAGTATCACCGTCAATCATAACAACAGATTTCCCCAAAAGTGCCAAAGCACCGCCTAAGTTTGCAGTTGTTGTTGACTTGCCGACGCCGCCTTTTCCCGATGTAATTACTATTATCTCTCCCATATCAACTCCCCCATTTATAGAAGTATACCATATCTTTATATTTTAGTCTACATTTTTATTATCTTGTCAAAATATTTTTTTCTGTATAGGTTTCAGGCTCGGTCTGAAGATTAAAATAAGCATTTAATACTTCCCTGACGGCAATCCCCGCATTTGAACCATGCGCCCCATGCTCAATAACACAGCACACAGCTATCTGAGGATTATCGTAAGGAGCAAATCCGACAAAGACAGCATTTGAAGAACCTCCCGATATTTCAGCGGTTCCGGTTTTGCCCCCGATAGGTATATTAAAGTTTTCAAATACAGTGCTTGCAGTTCCAAGCTCAATTACATTTTTCATTCCCTGCATAATCGCCGAATAATTTTCTTCAGTTATATCAACCTTATCGAAAATTTCCGGCCTTGCCTCATAGATGACCTTACCCGTATCAGGTTCCCTCACTGTTTTGACAAGATGAGCACGGTAACGCGTACCTTTGTTAACCACTGTTGCAAGATAATTTGCAAGCTGCAAGGGCGTGAACATATTATCTGATTGTCCTATTGCAACTTGAAGCGTGTCACCGGGCTGCCATACCTGGCCGTTTTTTTCCCTATCTGCTTTTCCGGCAAGCCTTCCCACATTTTCCTCATTAGTGAGCTCAATGCCCGTAGGTTCTCCAAATCCGAATTTTTTTGAATATTTATTTAAATTTTCAATTCCGGTAAGGCGACCGATTTCATAGAAAAAATAGTTACAGGAGTTTTCAAGTGCCTGTGAAATATTCTGATATCCATGAGTAACGCTTCTTGAACGATATATCCAGCATTGCGGCCTGTAATCGGGATAAAATTTGTAAATCCCCTTATCTTCAATTTTAGTTTTAGGCGTTATAATTCCTTCCTGAAGTGCCGCAATTGCAGTTAGCATTTTAAAAGTTGAGCCCGGTTCGTATACTCCTCCTATGGCACGGTTAAACATTGGGGTTGCCGGGTCTTCACTGAGTTTTTCATAATCCTCATTGAATTTTACCGGATTGTATGACGGATACGAGGCAAGTGCAAGAATTTCACCGGTGTTCACATCCACTGCAGCAATAGCTCCGCTGTCAGCATCCCTTCCGGCATTGCCGGGCTCATGTTCACTGTTTTCCCAGATATGTTTAATCGTATCCTCAAGTGCCTTTTCTGCCGCCTGCTGAACATCAGCATCTATTGTCAGAACTACATTGTTTCCCTTTTCAGGTGGAACCGATTCCACAATTTTTATCTGATTTCCGTCAATGCTCTGCTCAATGCCGCTGAGGCCGTCTTTCCCTCGAAGCTCGTCCTCCATGAATTTTTCTATGCCCTGTTTTCCTATAATATCATTCATGGAATAGTTTTTTTCTGAAAGTGCTTCATACTCTTCTTTATATATTTTGCCTGTTCTCCCTAAAATATGGGCAGCCATGCTGCCGTTAACAAACTTTCGCAAGGGTTTTGTTGAAATGACAACACCCGGATATTGGTCAATCTGTTCCTTGATTTTTGTGAGAAGCTTATAGCTGATATCCTCTGCAAAAGTATATGGATTATTCTCTGAAAAGCTTGTCCTTTCCATCTCATATCTTACACCAATAACAGCACGTTTTTCATCATCGGGCAAACTGCTGTCAACAGAATATTTTTCACAAAAATAATTTATTGCATCTTTTTCCGTACTATCTGGTGAAAGCTTATATTTATTCTTCCATTCAGAAAGGTTTTCTCCTTGTATTGTAAACCCTTTGTCCTTTTCAGAAACGGGAAATGAGTCAGAAATCTTTTTATTATCAAATCTGCAATCAAAAATAAGCTTGCCTAAAACTGCGTTGAGTTCTTTTTTATCCATACCCTTTATGTAATGGACTTCAATTGAAAAACCCGTTTCGTTTTTGACAAGGGCTTTGCCGTTTCTGTCAAGAATGTCCCCTCTCGGAGCAGCAATGCTTGATGTTTTCAAAAGACGCTGTCGGCTTTCATTCTGATACTCCTCGCCATGCACAAGCTGAAGGTCAACAAGCCTAGTAACTGCGGACAGACAGAAAAATGCCATAACAAAATACAGAATTTTATACCTCATTTTTTATCGGCCTCCTAAAGGCTTTGCCCTCAAATTTTTTCATGATTGGATACAATAAAAATTGGAAACATGCAGTATAAGCCGCTCCGGGAATAATAACCCTGAAAATAAAATAAACAACATTTGTTTCGCCCCAGATAAGAAAGCTAATTGCATAAAAAATTAGTTCGTACATTAAGGTTGCTAAAAACGTTATTACAACACCTGATATAACTGTTTTTCTGTAAATAAAGGCGGCTATATAATAAACCGCAAAACAAGTGTACATCATAAGGATTGCGTTTACACCGAATACACGGCCCCATAATACATCAAATAAAGCACCTGCACCAAGGCCGTATACGGCAGCCTCGATAGGCCCTGCCGAAGTCAGGGCACCGGCTATGACGGCACACAGCAAAATGTTGGGTGCAATACCTATAATTCTTATAAAGCCACATAATGACGATTGCAGAAAAAACATGAAAAGCAAGGCAACTGCCTTATAAAAATAACGCATTATTCCTCCTTAATCAATTACCACAAGAACTTCCCGTAGCCTGTCAAACCTCACCGCTGTCTCAACCGTTGCAACGTGGTAAAGCCCCTGTAAATCTGGAGTTATCTCTGTTATCCTGCCGATAAGTATGCCTTTTGGATATATGCTGCCTATGCCTGATGTCTCAACATAATCACCTACAACAACACCGGCATCTTTTGCAATATAAGAAATGCGGCAACTGCCCTTCTCTAAAAGCTGCAAGTCCCCCTCGGAAATAGCCATATCGCCACTACGTTCCACAATACAGCCAACAGATGCACTTGTATCTATAATAGTAACAACCTTTGCCCACGTTTCACCAACTTCATTTACATACCCCACAAGCCCACGGTCGGTAATAACGGCACAGTTCTTTGTAATTCCGGAATTAATTCCCTTGTCTATTATAAAATCCGTATACCAGTTACCGGGGTTTTTTGCCGTAATTTCACAGGCTACGCTTTTGAAATTGTTTTTTTGTTCCTTAAATTCAAGCAAATCACGAAGCCGCTCATTTTCATTTTTAAGTGATGTTATTTCTCTTGTTTCCTTTTCAAGCTTGTTTATTTTATTTTGAGCTTCTTTTAGCATATCACTCAGTTTATCCGCATTTATTACATTGTCAAAGAAGGCACTGATACCATTACCTGTTTTTGTAATAATACCCGAAGAGGCGGATACTACAACGCCTGTGCCGCCTGTTACAATATCTGTGTTGTCTCTTGCTGCTGTTGAGATTATCATCAAAACTGTTACGGCAATTGTGGCGACTAAAAGAACAATAGCAATCTTTTTTCTAAAAAAACTATTCACAGTTACCCTTTCCTTTCACACCGAATTCATTTGATAACACAGTATAAAGATGTGTTGCCGGAAGCCCTATCACATTCATGTAATCACCGTCAATTTTTTTAACGAACAACCCACCTGCACCTTGAATTCCATATGCACCTGCTTTGTCCATAGGTTCTCCCGTTTTAATGTATTCCCACATTTCTTCCTCTGAAAGCTGTCTGAAAAAAACACTTGTCTTTTCATTGAATATAACTGTTTTATTGCTGCTCTTCACACAAACACCCGTATATACCTCATGTCTTTTACCGGAAAGGAGTGAAAGCATAGCATAAGCTTCCTCCTCGTCCTTAGGTTTTCCCATGATTTTACCGTCTATTGCAACAACCGTGTCAGCCGCAATAATTAATCCTTTTTCCGTTTTGGCAACAGCTTCTGCTTTATTTTTTGCAATTTCACAAACAGCATCTGCTACGTTCTCAGTATTTATATTTTCATCTATGTCCGCCCACGCAACACGAAACTTATAACCCATTTTTTTCATTATCTCATGTCTCCTCGGAGAAGCGGATGCAAGAATAATATTCATTTTCAGTTTCCTTTCTTAAATATCAGAGTTTTCCCCCAAAAAGGTAACCCCTTGTAAACTCACCATCATATGTGTCGGCGTTTTTATATTTATCTAAAATTTGCTCACACTCTGCGGGGCTTTCTGTCGTAAAATAAAGTATTCCGTATTTTAAGCCGTAACCCTGATAATCTTTATCTGCAATGTATATGGGGCGTGAATTAAAAATATAGTTGCGGCAAGAATATCCCGTTCGTCTTACCGGGAACAAAGTCCCCATTCTGTCCTTTATCTCACTTTGGCATTCACTGCATTTTTTTCCGCTCATTATGCAGTTTTCTGTTATCATTAATGGCAATCTGCCGTATATTATTGCTTCAACCTCTTTGTCTGTTGCCTCAGAAATAGTTTTTATACGCTCGAGTGAAATTTCGGTTGAGGTCATAATCCTCTGTGCACCAAATCGTATCGCCTCGTCTGCTGAATAGCTGTTTGCAATATTGAGCCCTGCTCCGGCTATAATCTTAAGTTCGTTTTCTTTGGCGATTGCCACAGCATCAAGGCTATGGCATAGTGCATATTCTATTCCCCTTTTTTTTGCTCGATTTATGTCGGAATAAACACTGTCCTTTTCTTCTTTTTTTATAATTACAGGTAACACCACACAAATACCATCTGTTCTATCTAAGTCATTTACAAAATGAAGGGGGACATACATTTTTTCTGTTTTATTTATAAGTGCTTTTGCCTGATTTGCATCAAAGACACACGGAATTAACACTTTTTTACACGTTTTGTTCACTTTTTTACACAATTTGTTCACTTTTTTACATTTATTTTCAAAAGGAATTTGTATTTTTTGCTCGGATTTTGTAATTTTGTCAGTTAAATTTTTTATTGCTGTTCTTCTTATTTCATTAACTTCTGAAATGCGAAGCTTTATTTCTCCTTCTACCGATACTCTATCTGTAAAAAAGGGCGTACCTCCCATTTTTGACAGCTGGTCACAAAGCCTTTGTGCTAAAATTGCAGGTGTATCCGTCATAACTGCCGTGATTTTTTCATTATAATCTAAAGCGAAAAACTCAAATACAGCTTCAAATCCATTTGAAACCACATTTATATTAACGGGTATTTTTTTAATTTCAGCACCCTCACGGTAAGTAGCCGCCGATTCCTTTAGAAGCTTTTCTGAAGCAGTTCTTCCCGTATCGTCATTGGACAGTTGTGTGTTTAAAATGGTTTTCGTTTTTTCACCGCCGTAATAAGCCCTTGTAAACTCACCGCCTCGGCAAAAAATTTCCTTTAGTCTGTTTTTATCTTCCAAAGTGACTCTGCCCTCATCAATTGCTTTTCTGTAAGACGAGGTCACAACAGCAACATATTCCGGCGATTTCATTCTGCCCTCAATCTTAAGCGAGGCAACACCGCCATATATTAGGTCACCAACATCATCAATAAGGCACAAATCCCTCGGACTTAACAAAAATCCTTTTGCACCCTCCAATGTATATTGCATACGGCATGGCTGTGCACACTTTCCCCGGTTGCCGCTTCGTTTTCCAATCATACTGCTCATAAGGCATTTGCCCGAATAGCTCATACAAAGCGCACCGTGAACAAAAACTTCAATTTCAGCCTTGCAATTTGCGCTGATATACTCTGTTTCCTCTTTCGACAGCTCACGGGACAAAACAACCCTTGTGAAACCCATGCCCTCAAGAAGCCTTACACCCTCAAGGGAATGAACTGTCATTTGTGTGCTTGCGTGTATTGGTACATCGGGAAAATGCTTTTTCAAAAGCGCAGCCGCTCCTATGTCGCTGACAATAAAACCGTCTACCCCGATTTTACACGCATATGCTGCAAGGCGCATAAGATTTTCAATTTCATTTTCAAGAAACATGATATTAACGGCAAGAAAAACCTTTACCATGCGCAGTTTACAAAACCTTATTGCCTCGTAAAGCTGATCGTCAGAAAAGTTTGCGGCACTATCCCTTGCAGTGAACTCATTTGAGCCGAGATATACAGCATCAGCACCGTTTAAGACAGCACTACGCAAGGCTTGCGGCGAACCGGCAGGTGCCAGCAATTCAATTTTCCTATCCGCTTTATTCATGTTCTCTCCTAAGTTTACAACAAGTTATTGTGGATTTTTGCCGCTGTTACCGCATTTTTCAAAAGCATTGCTCTTGTCATGGGACCAACACCTCCGGGAACAGGGGTAATAGCTCCCGCAACCTCACAGACAGCATCAAAATTAACATCACCGCAAAGCTTTCCCTCCTCACGGTTCATGCCGACATCAATAACAACAGCTCCCTCTTTTATCATATCAGCCGTAACAAATTTTGCCTTTCCAATTGCTACTACTACAATATCGGCTTTTTTAACCTTTTCCTTTAGGTCTTTTGTTTTGCTGTGACATATTGTAACTGTTCCGTTTTTATGAAGAAGAAGCATTGCCTGAGGTTTTCCCACTATATTGCTTCTGCCTATAACAACACAATCCTTACCCGAAACATCAATTCCGCTCTCTGATATAAGCTCCATTACCCCTGCCGGAGTACATGGCAGAAATAAAAAATTGCCTATCATAATTTTACCTGTATTAACAGGATGAAAAGCATCAACATCTTTGTCGGGGTCAATCGCACTGAGAACTTTTTCCTCGTCTATATGCCCGGGCAGTGGCAACTGGCATAAAATACCGTTAATATCTTCCCTTTTATTTAGCTCTCCGATTATCTTAAGCAATTTTTCCTCAGATACATCAGAAGGAAGGCAAATCTCCTCAGAATAAATCCCTACGCTTTCACAGTCTCTTTTCTTATTGTCAACATAAATTCTCGATGCAATGTCGCCCTCAACGATTATTACCGCCAGCCCTACCTTTATTCCCTTTTCCTGTAAAAGAGCCACCTCTTCCTTCAGCTCGTTTTTTATCCTTGCTGACACTGCTTTTCCGTCCAATATTTTTGCGTTCATCATTGTATCTCCTTTCGGGTCTTATCAGGCAGTTAGGTGAAAAACCAATCAAATCTTCTCTTCCTGCCAAAACCAGTGCTTTTTTTACAATTCTGTAGTTTTCCTTACGGGTATATTGCAAAAGTGCTCTCTGCATTGCCTTTTCTTCGGGTGTTTTAGGTACATATATGTGTTCCATTGTAAATGGGTCAAGCTCCGTATAAAACATAGCCGTTGATAATGTTCCGGGGGTGGGATAAAAATCCTGCACCTGCTGTGGCCTTAAGTTGCTTTTCTTTAAAAACAGTGATAGCTCGATGGCATCACTAAGTGTACTGCCCGGATGGCTTGACATAAGATACGGCACAAGATACTGCTCCATGCCTATGGTTTTGTTGATTTCATAAAACTTTTCACTGAATTTTTCATACACAGCCATAGGCGGCTTTCCCATAAGACGCAATACCCTGTCGGAAACGTGTTCAGGTGCAACCTTTAGCTGACCGCTTACATGATGCTTGCACAGGTCATAAAAAAACTTGTCATTTTTATCAGAAATCAGATAATCATATCTTATTCCCGAACGGACAAATACCTTTTTAATACCGTCTATCTCCCTTATTTCAGACAAAAGGTTTCCGTAATCGTCATGCGAAATATTCAGGCTTTTACAGGGTGTCGGAAAAAGGCATTGCCGGTTTTTGCATGTGCCTACTTTTAGCTGTTTGTCACAGGCAGGTGAGCGGAAATTTGCCGACGGACCTCCCACGTCATTTATATAACCCTTAAACAAATGGTGATAAGTTAAGTTTTTTGCTTCATTTATTATCGAGGCGTGGCTTCTTGACTGCACAATTCTACCCTGATGAAAAGCTAAGGAACAAAAGTTGCAGTTACCAAAACAACCTCGTGCCGAGGTTATAGAAAACCTCACCTCATCAAATGCCGGTATTCCGCCATCCTTTTCATAGGACGGATGGTATTCTCTCACATAAGGAAGCGAGTAAACCCTGTCAAGCTCTTTTTCTGTAAGAGGCATCATAGGCGGGTTAACCACAAGGAACTTGTCACCGTGCTTTTGCGCAAGGCGCTTGCCCCTAACAGGATCCTGCTCCTCATATTCTATGAGTGTGCACTTTGCATATTTTGCCTTGTCTTCTTTAACCTCTTCATATGAGGGCAGTATTATTGCATCTTCGGGCGGTTCACTGCTGACGTATGCCGTACCGTCAATCCAAGTCACATCGCAAGCGGCAATTCCCGAGGCAAGTGCCTCTGCTATTGCAACTGTCTGTTTTTCTCCCATTCCGTAGGAAATAATGTCAGCCCTTGAATCAAAAATAATACTTCGCCTTACCTTATTATCCCAGTAATCGTAGTGGGCAAACCTTCTCATGCTTGCCTCAGGGCCGCCTATTATAACGGGAATATCGCCGAAGGCTTCCCGCACACGGTTGGTATAAACAATAGTACATCTGTCCGGCCTTAAACCGGCTTTCCCTCCGGGCGAATACAAATCCTCACTACGAGTTTTTTTTGCAGCCGTATAATGGCTTACCATTGAATCAATATTTCCGCCTGATATAAATACACCGTATTTTGGTCTTCCGAACTTAACAAAATCTTTTATGTTTCTCCAATCAGGCTGTGCAAGAAACATAACCTTATATCCTTCCGAGGCAAGCACCCGTGATATTATCGCTGCTCCGAAAGAAGGATGGTCACAATAAGCATCAGCGCTGATAAATAAAAAATCATATTCCGACCAGCCAAGAGCTTCTTTTTCTTCATTTGTAACTGGCAAAAATCCCATTTCTATGCCGGTCATACACTTCTCCTAATTCTATATTTCATTTATATCTTTGTTCATCATCATTTCATAAAACTGTGCCTTAGTCATAAGAACCTGACGGGGTTTACTTCCCTCATGCGGCCCTACTATGCCGCGTGTTTCCATCTGGTCAACAATTCTTCCTGCACGGGCATATCCAACCTTTAGCTTTCTTTGTATCATGGAAACAGATGCTTGTCCGCCGTCAATCACCGCTTCTATTGCCTGATTTAAAAACTCGTCACAATCGTCCCCTTCATCGCCGTCATCGTCCCGGTTATTCTTTTCAAGGTTTTCAAGGTGCTCAATAATATCAACATCATACTCCGGCACATATCCGCCTTTAATAAATGAAACAATGCTTTCAACCTCTTTGTCGGATATAAAGGCACCCTGTATTCTTTTGGGTTTTGAAGCACCAACAGGCAAAAACAGCATATCGCCTCTCCCAAGCAGTTTTTCCGCACCCATCATATCAAGTATTGTTCGTGAATCTATGGCATTTGATACGGTAAAAGCAATTCTGGACGGAATATTTGCTTTTATAAGGCCTGTAATAACATCAACGGAAGGTCTCTGCGTAGCAATTACAAGATGCATTCCGGCGGCACGCGCCATCTGTGCAAGACGGCATATGGAATCCTCAACCTCACGGGGAACAACCATCATAAGGTCAGATAGCTCATCAATAATAATTACTATTTCCTCAAACTTTGGAATCCCTTCACTTACAGCGTATTCGTTGTAACCGTGAATATCTCGCACGTTACATTCGGCAAACATTTTATATCTTTTTGTCATTTCAGTAACTGCCCAGTTAAGCGCACCGGCGGCTTTACGAGGGTCTGTCACAACGGGAATCATAAGATGAGGAATTCCGTTATATACGCCCAACTCAACTACCTTCGGGTCAATCATCAAAAGCTTAACCTCATCAGGGTTTGATTTGTAAATAATGCTTGCGATAAGTGTATTAATACAAACAGATTTGCCCGAGCCTGTGGTACCGGCAATAAGTAGATGCGGCATTTTTGATATATCAGTAATTATTGGGTTGCCCAGTATATCTTTACCAAGAGCAAATGCAGTTTTTGATTCAAAATCTGCAAATTCTTTTGATTCTATAACCTCACGAAGATAAACGGTTGAAACAGTTTTGTTCGGTATTTCAATTCCGACAGCCGCTTTTCCGGGAATAGGTGCCTCAATACGCACACCGTAAGCGGCAAGGTTTAATGCAATATCGTCGGCAAGGTTTACAATTTTGCTGACCTTTACACCGGGATTGGGCTGAATTTCATATCTTGTTACGGAAGGACCTTTGGAAACCTCCAATATTTTTGCTTCAACACCAAAGCTTCTAAGTGTGTCAATAAGCTTTTTAGCGTTTTCACGAAGATTTTCCGGCTTGTCCTTTGTATTTTTTTCAGGCGGACGTACTTTAAAAAGACTTAACGGGGGATATTTGTAATCTATTTTTACCTTGGCAGAGTCAATTTCCTTTGAAATTTCATCCTCCGGAATAGGTTCAAAAGGCCCATCATCACCTTTTTTTATAGATACGGCTAAGTTTGCCCTGTTCTTAATGAGTTCAGTTTCCATCAGTGCTTCTGCCGTCAGCTTTCCCTCCTGGGGAACAACTGAGGATATTGCCACCTGATCATGCGTGTGAATTTTAAACTCAGGTAATTCATCATTTTCCCGTTTAACATCGGGTTGTATTGTTTTTATTTTTCTTTCTTGTTTATTAAAATACAAGTCCGGTTGCACAGCTTCTTGCGGTTCCTCTTTTTCAGCACTTTTTTCTTTGATTTCATTAATGAAATCAGTAATAGAAAATTCAGTGACAACAATAATCATTACAACTAATGAAGTAATCAGAATTATAGCCGAACCGGCTTTCCCTGAAAATCTTAATGCCAGCACAATAAGACCGCCAATAAGCCCCCCACCTGTCTGACTATTGTATAAACTTGAAATTTTAAAATCTTCAATGCCTGAATAAAGTTGAATCAGGGCCGCAATTGAAATCAATATTCCCAGTGATATGAATGCTGTTTTTTTTGTAAGCGTTTTCTTTGCTATATAAAAAATGCCGAAAAAGATAAGCAGCACGGGAAACAGATATGCCGGAAAGCCAAATAGCCCCAAAAGAAAACCTTTGAGTGAATTTCCAAGCACACCTACAACATTGTCAGAATAAATGCTGAACGCCAGTAAAATACCACATGCCAAAGTTATAACCGCCCATAGCTCTCCCCTTACAGGGTTTGGCTTTTTCTCCGGTTTGTCTATCTGTTTTTTAACAGCGATATTTTTCTGTATACTTTTTTTATTTTTTTCGGTGTTACTGCTGAGCGTTCTTCTTTCAGCCATAAAATAGCCCCCTGTTATATTTTCTCTAAAGCTTTATGTAAAGGACAGTACAAGCGTCAGTGCACCTGCGACCATGCAGTAATACGCAAAATATTTAAATTTTCCGTCTTTTACTAATTTTCTTAAAATCTTAATGGCAAAAAATCCGCTTACTGCGGCAACTGTAACACCGCAAAATGCCGGCAAAAACGAAATGTCAGTGCCTTCTTTGATTACATCGATACCGTCAAACAGTGCTGCACCAAGTATTGCCGGAATTGAGAGAAGAAAGGAAAATTTTACTGAAAATTCACGGCTGAAACCTGCAAAAAGCGCGCCTGCTATTGTTGAACCGGAACGGCTTATCCCCGGCAATATGGCAACTCCCTGAAAAAGACCTACAAAAAAAGAATTTTTGAGGGATAAATCCTTCATCTCTTTTCTTCCTGTTACAACTTTATCGGACAGCAGCAGTATTGCGGCTGTAATAAAAAGGCACACACCCACAACCCAAAGCCTATCGTCTGCAATGCTCTCAACAAAATCTTTGAAAAGAAAACCTGCAAAAGCAGCCGGAATACTTGCAACAACAAGCATTAGAAGCATTCTTCTGTATGGGGTTTCAATTTTAAATTTTCCACGCAAAGCATCTGCTATTAACATGAAAAATTCTTTTATCAGCTCAAAGATATCCTTTCGGAACACAACAAAAACTGATAAAAGCGTACCTATATGAAGCATAATATCAAGGGTTAAACCACTTTCAAAAAACTCTATACCGAATATATTTTTAAATATCTGAAGATGCCCGGAACTCGAAACGGGTAAAAATTCTGTTAGTCCCTGTACAATGCCTAAAATAATTGCTCTTAAATAATCCATAAATGCCTCCGAATTTACTTTTTACACTGAATTCTTTATTAAAAATTGCATTTGAATATCATTTTTGCATACCTATCCACTTTATTATATATAATACATTAATTTATCATATTTTGATGATTATGTCAAGTTTTTAAGTTCATAAGGTCCGTGTCAAGTTATTGTAGGATATTTTTCGGCAACCAAAAAGCAAAATTAAA
>CAZUVQ010000019.1:20727-22051 GCA_964623915.1 uncultured Oscillospiraceae bacterium | reverse complement strand
CAGATGTGGATACTGTATATGCAGGTGATATAGCGGCGGCTGTAGGCCTTAAGAATACCGGTACGGGTGATACACTTTGTGTTGAAACTTCACCTGTAATACTGGAATCAATGGAATTCCCCGAACCTGTTATTCGTGTTGCAATAGAGCCTAAAACAAAAGCAGGACAGGAAAAAATGGGTGTAGCACTGTCTAAATTAGCAGAAGAAGACCCAACTTTCCGTGCTTATACAGATGAAGAAACAGGTCAGACTATTATTGCCGGTATGGGTGAGCTGCACCTTGAAATTATTGTTGACAGACTGCTTCGTGAATTCAAAGTTGAAGCTAACGTAGGTAAACCACAGGTATCCTACAAGGAAACAATACGCAAGAGTTCAAGGGTAGAGCAGAAATATGCCCGTCAATCAGGCGGTAAGGGTCAGTATGGTCATGTTATTATTGAACTTGAACCCCAGGAGTCTGGTAAAGGCTATGAATTTGTCAATAAAATAGTCGGAGGTTCCATCCCGAAGGAATATATTCCCGCGGTTGATTCGGGAATACAGGGTGCAATGCAGAGTGGCGTTCTTGCAGGTTACAATGTGGTTGACATAAAGGTAACACTCGTTGACGGCTCTTATCATGAAGTCGACTCATCGGAAATGGCATTTAAAATAGCGGGTTCAATGGCATTCAAGGAAGGTTGCCGTAAAGGTGATCCGGTACTGAAGGAACCTATTATGAAGGTTGATGTTACTGTACCTGAAGAATATATGGGCGATGTTATTGGTGATATAAACTCACGTCGCGGTCAGATCCAGGGTATGGAATCAAGGCAGGGTGCCCAGGCAATAGCGGCATTTGTGCCACTGTCTGAAATGTTTGGATATGCAACTGACTTGCGTTCAAAAACACAGGGCAGAGGTCAGTACAGCATGCAGCCAAGCCATTATGAAGAGGCTCCAAAGAGTATTACGGAAGCTATAATCGGCGGCAAAAAATAATTTGTAAATTTTAAGAAATTGTCTTGATTTTTCAATTAATTTGTATTAAAATAATTTTAATTAAAATAAGTATTAAGGAGGCAAATCCCCATGGGAAAAGCAAAATTTGAAAGAAACAAACCCCATATTAACATCGGAACAATTGGTCACGTTGACCATGGTAAGACTTCTCTTACCGCTGCAATCACAAAGGTACTCGGTTTTTCGGGAAAAGCAAACTACACAGCTTACGATATGATCGATAAGGCTCCTGAAGAAAGAGAAAGAGGTATCACAATATCAACATCTCACGTTGAGTACGAAACAGACAATCGTCACTACGCTCATGTTGACTGCCC
>CAZUVQ010000019.1:235-20717 GCA_964623915.1 uncultured Oscillospiraceae bacterium | reverse complement strand
TTAAGAACATGGTAACAGGTGCTGCTCAGATGGACGGTGCTATTCTCGTTGTTTCGGCAGCAGATGGTCCCATGCCTCAGACAAGAGAACATATTCTTCTCTCACGTCAGGTTGGTGTTCCTTATATAGTAGTATTCCTCAATAAAAAAGACCAGGTTGACGATGATGAACTTCTTGAACTCGTTGAAATGGAAGTTCGTGAACTTCTGACTGAGTACGAATTCCCCGGTGATGATATTCCAATTGTTGCCGGTTCTGCTCTTGAAGCTCTTGAATCTACATCAACAGATATTAATGACCCGGTTTATAAGCCTGTTATTGACCTTATGGCTGCAGTTGACAGCTATATTCCCACACCTGAAAGAAAGACAGATCTTCCTTTCTTAATGCCTGTAGAAGATGTATTCTCTATAACAGGCCGTGGTACAGTTGCAACAGGCAGAGTTGAAAGAGGTCAGCTTAAGATTTCTGATGAAGTAGAAATCATTGGTCTTACAGATGAAAGACGTAAGGTTGTTGTTACAGGTATCGAAATGTTCAGAAAGCTTCTTGATTATGCTGAAGCTGGCGATAACATCGGTGCACTGCTTCGTGGTGTTCAGAGAGATGAAATACAAAGGGGACAGGTTCTTGCTAAACCCGGTTCCATACACCCACTGACAAAGTTCAGCGGTCAGGTTTACATTCTTACAAAGGATGAAGGAGGCCGTCACACACCTTTCTTCAATAACTACAGACCTCAGTTCTATTTCAGAACTACTGACGTTACAGGCGTAGTTAGCCTCCCGGAAGGCGTTGAAATGTGTATGCCTGGTGATCATGTTACAATATCAGTTGAACTTATCACACCTATTGCTGTAGAAGAAGGTCTGCGTTTTGCTATCCGTGAAGGTGGCAGAACAGTTGGCTCCGGCGTTGTATCAACTTTAAACTAACAAAATTACAAAGCGCCCCAAAAGGGGCGCTTTAAAGTTATATATTCACACGGCAAAATAATAAGCTGCGAAAGGATGTATAAAATGGATAGAAGAGATAAATGCAATTATTATTTAGATATTGCGGAAACAGTTATGGAACGAGGAACCTGCCTTCGCAGGAACTACGGCTCAATAATAGTAAAAAATGATGAGATTATTTCAAGCGGATACACAGGCGCTCCGAGGGGCAGGAAAAACTGTATTGATTTAGGGGTATGTCAGCGAGAAGAAATGAATGTGCCAAGAGGTGAACGCTATGAGCTTTGCCGCAGTGTACATTCAGAGGCAAATGCAATAATCAGCGCTCCGAGAAATGAGATGATTGGCGCAACGCTATACCTTGCCGGAAAAGACAAAAAGACAGGTGAAATTGTATCAGATGCATCATCTTGTTCAATGTGTAAAAGGCTGATAATTAATTCAGGTATATCTATGGTGGTTATAAGGGTAACACAAGATGAATATAAAATAATAGATGTCTTTGACTGGATTCGGAATGATGATTCGCTGACAGGGGAGACAGGTTATTAATTTTTTAGGAGGTTGAGCTATTGCTTGGTTATGATGTTTTTACGCAGCTTGATTTTCTGTTAAGGATATTTATTGCAGGTATTTGCGGTGCAATGATAGGTTACGAAAGAAAGAGCCGTCTTAAGGAAGCAGGCATCAGAACACATTTTATTGTTGCTCTTGCATCATCACTTATGATGGTTTTGTCTAAATACTGTTTTACTGATGTGCTGAAAATCGGACTTGTGGGGCTTGACCCATCACGTATTGCTTCAACGGTTGTTTCAGGAATAGGATTTCTCGGTGCCGGTATGATTTTTGTAAGAAGGCAGACAATTAACGGTCTTACAACAGCGGCGGGAATATGGGCTACGGCAGGTGTCGGAATGTCTGTAGGCGCAGGTTTTTATTTTTTAGGAATTGCGAGCACTGCAATAATACTTTTTGCCCAGGTGGTATTGCGAAACAATTTATGGATTATTAAAAAAATACCTGAGCATGAGAATATACGGTTTGTAATTTTGAATAACCATGAGGTTCTTGACAGAATTAAAGAAACATTAGAAAAAAACGGCATTGATGTCCTTAACTTACATATGGAAAATTCCGAAAAAAGCACATATATTACAATTGATTTGGACATAAAAATTCAGAGAAAATTTAATTCAATGGATTTTGCCATGTTGTTTAAGGAAATGGATGGAATAAAGTCAATAGATTTATAAATGCTGTCATTTTTGACAGCATTTTTTCGTTTTACTTCACTTTGTGAATAGTATCTGAAACCTTTTTACGAAATTTTATTGCAATTCCTATATTATCAAGAAAACCAATAATAACGGTTATCAAAGCTCCAAGTGTATCTATTATAATATCCTTCATAGTGTCTGAAACAGCGTCTCTGCCTATAAGTAAAACTCCGTCCTCTGTCGCGAATTTTTGCATGTTTAGCCCAAAAAGACCGTCCCCGGCAAATTCATATATTTCCCAGATTGCACCAAGCGCAACCGCAAATGAAAAAGCAAACAAAGCCACAAATAATGGGCTTAAATTTACATGAAGCCGTTGGTTTTCATTAAAGAAAGCAACAATAAGGTAACCTAAAACACCGAGCATGCCACCGCTGAAACAGTGCAGTACAGTATCCCAATGGGGAACGATATAATAAAAGCCTCTCACCTCACCCAAATATATGGCGCAGTATAGAAACAGAAAAAACAATAAATACATTTTATTGGGCAGTGTAAAAGACAGTTTTTTTTCTACAAAACTCGGCAGTGCCATAACAACAAGACCTAAAATACATTGAATTAGTATGAGCAAATAATCACTTTTCTGCTTACCCGATTCACTTACTTCCGTATCTGAAAGAGCAAATATATTTGTAAGTGCATATGCTATTGAAAACAGCAGTGTTGCCGCAAGGAAAATGCCGGCTATTTTTCTGACATTAAATTTCATTAATTTCACCTTCCACATAATAATACGGCATTTTTTATTTTTTGTCAATAATCTTATTTACAAACCAATTATTTTGGTGTAAAATAATGTTAAAATAAATAAAAGGAGATTTTTATGAAAGTTCTCATTACAGGCGGGGCCGGATATATCGGTTCTCATACAGCGGTTGAGCTATTAAATGCAGGAATGGAAATAATTATAGTTGATAATTTTTCTAATTCCAAACCTGCTGTTTTAAACAAAATCAAAAACATTACAGGTAAGGATTTTACATTTTATGAAGCGGATTTATGTAATAGTACTGCTGTTCGGGAAATTTTCTCTGAAAATGATATTTCATCAGTAATACACTTTGCCGGTCTTAAGGCTGTAGGTGAGTCAGTAGAAAAACCAATGAGTTATTATCATAATAATATATTAAGCACTCTTGTGCTTTGTGAAACCATGGCTATGCATGGCTGTAAAAAAATTGTTTTCAGCTCTTCGGCTACGGTATACGGTGATCCTGCAACAGTTCCCATAAAAGAGGACTTTCCTCGCCACGCTACAAACCCATACGGAAGCACAAAACTTATGATAGAAGATATTTTAAATGATATATACACCTCGGACAATGAATGGGGAATAGTGCTGCTTCGTTATTTCAATCCCATAGGTGCACATAAAAGCGGTCTTATAGGAGAGGACCCCAATGGAATCCCTAATAATTTATTGCCCTTTGTTGCAAAGGTTGCAACAGGACAGCTTCCATTCCTTAGTGTATTCGGCAATGATTATGATACGGTTGACGGTACAGGAGTGCGTGATTACATTCATGTTGTGGACCTTGCGCAAGGGCATGTAAGAGCTTGTGAAAAGCTAATAAACGATAAGGGTGTTCACACATACAATTTAGGCACAGGAAACGGCTACAGCGTTTTACAGGTAGTGAATGCTTTTGAAAAAGCAAGCGGCAAAAAAGTAAGTTATAAAATTGCGCCCCGCCGCCCCGGCGATATTGCAAAATGCTTTGCGGATGCATCAAAGGCTAACAGGGAGCTTTCTTGGAAGGCACTCAGGGATATAAACGCAATGTGTGAAGATGCATGGAGATTTGCACAAAAAAATGTAAAGGAGATAGAAAATTGATTAGTTACGGTATTTACCCGGGAGGCAAAAAAAAGGCAGTTACAATGAGCTATGACGATGGTGTTATTCAGGATGTCCGTCTTATTGAGGTTTTTGATAAGTACAATATACGGGGTACATTTCACCTAAACTCAGGTATATTCGGGAAGGGCAATCGCAATTCAGAGGATAAAATAAAAGAAATCTATAAAAACCATGAAATCTCTGTTCATGGTGTCAAACATGAAACACTTGCAAACCTGCCTGTGCAAAATATTATACATGAAATTTTTGAAGACAGAAAGGCGCTTGAAAAGATAGCAGGTTATCCCGTCCGCGGAATGTCCTATGCAAATGGCTCATTTAATGATACAGTATGCGACACATTGAAAGTTTGCGGCATTGTATATAGTAGAACAACACACGCAACAGGCGGTTTTGCGCTGCCCGATGATTTTCTGAAATGGCATCCGACCTGCCACCACAGAGATAGCCTTGAATGTATAGAAAGATTCAATAACCTTCGCTATGATAAAGGACATCTGCTTTATATCTGGGGACATGCGTATGAATTTGATAATAACAATAACTGGGATTTGATTGAAGAAGCCTGTAAGCGCGTCAGCGGCCATGAACACGTATGGTATGCAACAAACATTGAGGTATATGACTACATAATGGCACAACGAAGCTTGCATATTTCAGCTGACAATAAAATAATTTATAATCCGTCTGCAATATCTGTCTGGGTTGTAGCTGATGGTGAGCCGCTTGAAATAAAGAGTGGAGAGACTGTTACTTTATTTTAGAAAACCTTACTAATTTTTTAAGTTATATCAAAAATAGGCAAGGAAAATTGCTATTTTCCTTGCCTATATGATTTGAACAGTTATAAATATTTATTAAGTTTTAAACATACTCAAACAATTTTAATAAGGGCATAAGCTCATTGTTTTTAGTCATCAACCTCCTTTATTTATTTGCCTGCGGCAGTTTTTATGTCCGATTGATGGGATGTGCTGACTTTGCCTGTGTTATGGGTTGTACTGTTTTTGAAGTGAATATCAAAAACACCATCATAATTATTTCCTTTAACCCAGTCAAAGTTTAAGCCTGCGCCGTAATCGCCGCTTCTCCATGTTGTGTAAATACCACCCTGTGCGCTGTCATTACCGGCATGCCCCAAGGATGAAGCTGAAGCTGCAACGGTTCTGCCGTTGTACACAATCAGCACAGGGCGGGTGCTCCAGCTGAAAGTTCCTCCCCAAATACTTTTCATTGCCGTGGTATCTGCGGCGGTGTAAGGCTCACAGTCAGCATGGTTTGCGCCAGTTGTTCTCTTGGCAGTAAAGGTTTTTCCTGTGTAAAAATCAACTACCTTGAACACGGCCCCTACGGGTATTACATATTGAGCTTGTGTTGACCAGTCAAGATATTCGCCGTACCCACTTGGTGCATATGTAACAGGTACATTATGAACAGGAATTTTTACCTTCTGTTTTATTACCAATCTTGTGTTGTCATTCATTCCGTTGACAGCGCAAAGCTCCGCATAAGGAACACCCATTTTTTCCGCAATTGACCATAATGTATCACCGGAATTAACATAGTAATCCGAATAAGTTACATATGGCGCTGCGCTTTGATCTTTAACGGGAAGTGAAACTATATCGCCGATATTAAGGGTGGGGTTTTGTGCTTTTTTGTTAAGATTAAGAAGTTCTGTCAGGGATAAGTTGTATTTTTGGCTGATTTTCCAGTATGTATCCCCTGAAACTGCAATATGTACGTCAACACCGGGTATATAAACATTGTCGCCTACATAAAGCGTTTTACTGCCGTCTGTTTTGTTTGCAGTGAGAAGTGCTGAAAGTGATACATTGTATTTTTGGCAGATTTTCCAGTACGTGTCACCCGAAACGACAGTATATGCGCTGCATGGTACAATACTGTTTGTAGAAAGCACAAATGCAAGCATTGCGGCAGCACATTTTTTATTTATTCTCATACTCATTCCTCCTTTGAATAGTATATATATAAAATTCAACAGCTATTTACCGATTCCTTTATGTAATTATTTCCGTAAAAGCAGGTAATAACCAAAAATTAAAATAATTTGTTATTTTACTTGCTTTTTTTTCATTTTAGGTATATAATAAGTAAAGCAACAGTGAGAGTGGGCAATTTGTCCACTCTCTTGCATTGTATGAAAGGTGTGAAAAGAGTGTCAAAAACTGAGGAACTTGTTTTCTCCATAGCTGAGCCGTTTGCCAAAGAGGCGGGGGTTGGAATTTATGATGTCGAATACAAAAAAGAGGGAAAAGATTGGTTTTTGCGCGTATTCCTCTACAGTGAAAAAGGAATAACTATTGATGACTGTGAGGCCGTCAGCAGAAAACTAAGTGATGAGCTTGACAGGATTGATCCTATTGATACATCCTATTGCCTTGAAGTATCTTCGCCTGGTATTGACAGGGTTTTAAAACGAGATAGGCATTTTGAATCGGCAATAGGGGAAAAGATAGATATAAAGTTTTTTTCAACCATTGACGGAAAGAAGAAAATGAGCGGTATCCTTTGCGATTATAAAAATGGCAAAATTTACTTTACAGAAGAAGAAACAGGGAAAAATTTTGAAATTGATAAAAAGGAGCTGTCCCAGGCAAGGGTCAGTTTTGAATAGGAGTGATTTTAAAAGTGGCTAATGAATTAATGACGGCTTTGGAGCTGATTGAAAAGGAAAAAAGTATCAAGAAAGAAGAACTTCTTGAAGCATTAAAACTTCCTTTGATTACTGCGTACAGAAAATACTATAACGCAGGAGAAAACACTTTTGTTGAAATTAGTGAAGAAGGTGAGATTTCCGTTCATACTAAGAAAACAGTTGTTGAAGAGGTAGAAGACAGCAGCATGGAAATCTCGCTCGAAGAAGCTAAAAATTACAAACCCGATACCATCGTCGGAGATATTATTGAGATGGAAACTACGCCAAGCAACTTCGGAAGAATAGCAGCACAAAACGCAAAGCAAATGATGGTTCAATACATCAGGGAGGCTGAACGAGGAAAAGCATACACACAGTTTGCAGAAAAGGAAAATGACATTATTACTGCAACCGTTCAGAAAATGGAAAAAAGAGGTCTTTTGCTTGAAATAGGAAATGTAGAAACACTTATGCCTATGCACGAGCAAATCCCCGGTGAGCAATATGTAAGCGGTGAAAGAATACATGTATATGTTCTTGAAGTAAGAAATACTAATAAAGGCTTGCAGATATTGGTATCAAGAACCCACCCCGGCCTTGTCAGAAGGCTTTTTGAACGTGAAGTTCCTGAAATTGCAGACGGTACGGTTGAAATTAGGAGTATATCAAGAGAGGCTGGTTCAAGAAGCAAAATAGCGGTTTATTCTGGTAATCCAAAGGTTGATCCTGTTGGTGCTTGTGTGGGTCAAAAGGGTGCGCGCGTTGCAAATGTGCTCAGAAGCC
Organism: uncultured Oscillospiraceae bacterium; assembly: GCA_964623915.1. Classification (GTDB taxonomy): domain Bacteria; phylum Bacillota; class Clostridia; order UMGS1883; family UMGS1540; genus CAZUVQ01. Next base: position 13,175 of record CAZUVQ010000019.1, on the reverse strand, counting down.
TTGGCAACGAGAAGATTGATATTATAAAATATAGTGAAGAAGTAGGCGCATATATTACCGAAAGCCTTAGTCCTGCAAAGGTTTTAAGCGTTGCCATAAACGAAGAAGAAAAATCCGCCGCAGTTATTGTGCCTGATTTTCAGCTTTCGCTTGCCATCGGTAGGGAAGGACAAAATGTTCGCCTTGCGGCTAAGCTTACGGGCTGGAAAATAGACATTAAAAGCGATAAGCAGGTAGATTGAGTTGGATAAAAATAAACATGTGCCATTAAGAATGTGTGTTTCTTGCAGGAATATGAAACCAAAGGAAGAGCTTGTTAAGCTATGTGTTTCCACAGATGGATTTCCGGTGATTGACTATTTGGGGCAAAGTATCGGAAGAGGAGCATATATCTGTAAATCGCAGGAGTGCATTAAAAAGGCGAAAAAGGCAGGAAAAATAGAGCGCGCTTTAAAATGCAATGCCAATAGTGAAATATATGAGGTTTTAATTACGGAGTGTAATCCATGACAGATAAAATATATGGTATGTTAGGGCTTGCTGTTCGTGCAGGGAAAATTGTTTTTGGCAGTGAAGCGGGCAGTGATGCTGTGAGAAATCAAAAAGCGTACCTTGTAATTTTAGCAGAAGATGCTTCTGACAGAACAAAAAAATTAATGAACAACAAATGCAAAAGCTTTAATGTGCCGATTTTTGAGTATGGCACTATTATAGATTTAGGCACGAAGCTTGGCAAAAAAAAGGTCTCCTGCGTGGCACTCGTAGATAAGGGCTTTGCAGAAGCAATAATCAGAAAACTGAATTAGGTCGAGAACTGATTCAAAAGAAAGGATGGTTTTATGGCTAAAGTAAATAAACCAAGAATTCATTCAGTTGCAAAAGAGCTGAATATTAAAAATAAAGAACTTATAGATGTTCTTATAAAGTACGGTATGGGTGCAAAAAATCATATGAGCACTCTTGTACCGGCTGATATGAATGTTATTTTTGATTATTATACTCATAAATATGATGATGGCACTGATATCAGCGAATTTTTAAAGAAGGCTGAGGTTGTAACGGAAGAAAAAACTCAAGCCAAAGATGTGAAAAATGAAGAAAATAAAACTGACGAAGTTGTGCCGGGGGAGGCAGGACATGAGTTAGTTGGTGAAATAAAAGTACCCAAAAGCCGTTATATAAATACAAGAACAGATGTTGTTGATCTTGAAAAAATCGATAAAACGGAAAAGATTTCTGAGCAAGTCCAGATTAATGATGATTCAATGACCCAAAAGCAGAAAATCAAGAAAAAGAATAAAAATAAAAAGAAAATTGCACCTGTTATAGAAATAATTAAAGAAAAACCTAAAAAGAAGGAAAAAATAACAATTTCTATTCCTGAGGAGATTACTGTGGGCGAATTTGCTGAAAAAACAGGCATTGCACCCACTTCAATAATTATGAAGCTTATGGAACTTGGTATTATGGCGTCCGTGAGTCAGACAATTGATTTTGACACTGCACAGGTCGTTGGGGAAGATTTAGATTTTGTGGTAGAAAAAGAAATAATTGTGACAGACGAGGATATATTGTTCGGCGAAGATGAAGATCCGGAAGACAAACTCTTACCTCGTTATCCCATTGTAGTTGTTATGGGTCACGTTGATCACGGCAAAACATCGCTGCTTGATGCAATTCGCTCTGCAAAGGTTACAGAGAGTGAAGCAGGTGGTATCACACAGCATATAGGCGCGTATTCAGTCGCAATTAAAGATAAAAAAATAACATTCCTTGATACGCCGGGTCATGAAGCGTTCACCTCCATGCGTGCACGTGGCGCCCAAGTTACAGATATTGCAATTATTGTTGTGGCAGCTGATGACGGTATAATGCCGCAGACAATTGAAGCTATTAACCACGCAAAGGCGGCCGGTATTTCAATTATCATAGCTATCAATAAAATAGACAGGGAGAACGCAAACGTTGACAGAGTTATGCAGGAGCTTACAGAATATGAGCTTGTTCCGGAAGAATGGGGCGGTGATACAGTTGTTGTAAAGGTTTCTGCAAAACAAAAAATTAATATTGATGGTCTTCTTGAAATGGTTGCACTTGTTTCAGAAATGAAGGAGTTACGTGCTAATCCTGACCGCCTTGCAAGAGGAACGGTAATTGAGGCAAAGCTTGATAAAGGCCGCGGCCCTGTTGCAACTGTTCTTGTGCAGAATGGTACTTTAAGAACAAACGATATTATTGTTGCCGGCACCTCGATTGGGCATATTCGTACAATGATAAATGACAGTGGGGAAAGGATCACAGAAGCCGGCCCATCAATCCCTGTTGAAATCACAGGTCTTTCCGAGGTTCCTGAAGGTGGAGATTTATTCTATTGCGTAACAGATGAAAAGATGGCAAAAAGCGTTGTTGAACACAGAAAACAGAAAATCAAAGAAATTTCACAGAAAAGAACTACTGCTGTCAGCTTAGAAGACCTTTTTGAACAGATTAAAGAAGGAGAAATCAAAGACCTAAACATTATTGTTAAGGCTGATGTTATGGGTTCTGTCGAAGCAGTCAGACAATCACTTGAAAAAATTTCCAATGAAGAAGTCCGTGTACGTGTAATTCACGGAGCAGTTGGTGCTGTGACAGAATCAGATGTTATGTTAGCGACTGCCTCCAATGCAATTATTGTAGGGTTTAACGTTCGTCCGGATTCCGGTGCACGTGCTGCAGCTGAAATGCATAAAGTTGATATGAGAATGTACAGAATAATATATGATGCAATAGAAGAAATTGAAGCAGCCATGAAAGGTATGCTTGCACCAACCTTCAAGGAAAAGGTTATAGGGCATGCTGAGGTGCGTTCTTTATTCAAAGTCAGCGGTATAGGTACTGTTGCAGGTTGTTATGTTCAGGACGGTAAAGTGCAGAGAAACGCAGATGTTCGTATTGTGCGTGACGGTATTGTAATACACGAGGGTGAACTGAGTTCATTGCGTCGCTTTAAAGATGATGTAAAAGAAGTCGCAACAGGTTATGAATGCGGTATTAGCTTTGAAAGATATAACGATTTAAAAGAAGGCGACATAATTGAATGTTCAGTTATGGAAGAGGTTGCAAGGTAAATCCTGAATATATTATAGATGGCTTAATTGATATTTTAAGTTATATTGTAAAAGGAGATTAATTATGGCAACACATAGAACGAATAGAATAGACGAAGAGGTTAAAAGGGAGCTCGGAGCTGTTTTAAATGAGTTGAAAGACCCAAGAATATCAGGAATCATAAGCGTTGTAGCTGTAAATGTAACAAAGGATTTAAGCTATGCAAAAGCTTTTATAAGCGTATTGGGTACAGAAGAGCAAAAAAATGACAGTATAAAGGGCATAAAATCGGCGTCAGGTTTTATAAGAAAAGAAATAAGCAGCAGATTAAATTTACGTCATACACCTGAATTTTTATTTGTGCTTGATGATTCCATTGAACACGGTGCTCACATAAATAAATTAATATCTGAGGTTCTCAAGGAAGAGTAGTAAATACCGAAAGGAATTGTATGATTAGAATTGTTAAAAAATTTGAAAATATAAAAACATGCGCGCTTCTTACTCATATTAGCATGGATGGTGATACTCTTTGTTCATGCCTTGCCTTAAAAGAGCTTTTGGTATCAAAGGGGATTTTAGCAGATGTAATAGTTGAGGATGAAATTCCTGATAACCTCAAATTCTTAAACGCTTATGTAATATCTTTTTCGGCAAAAAGCAGCTATCCGGAATATGACCTTGCAATAGCGCTTGACTGTGCTTCAAAAGACAGGCTCGGAGAAAGAAATAGCATTTTTTCCTCAGCTCAAAGCCGGCTTGTCATAGATCATCATGTTTCAAATACAGGATTTGGAGATTACTGTTATCTGGAGCCTGATGCCTCGTCTGTTTGCGAAATTATCTTCAAGCTATATAAATTTATGGGAACTAATATATCCATAACTGCTGCTGAGTATATTTATACAGGTATAGTAACTGATACCGGCAGTTTCAAATATTCAAATACAACTTCCGACACAATGAAATGTGCCGGAGAGCTTATAGATCTTGGTGTTGATAATGCTTATATTTGTGATGAAGCTCTTGACACAAAAACGCTTGCTGAATTAAGGATTCAAGCTTTAGCAGTAGAAAATACAGTTTTTTTCCATAGTGGCAAAACTGCGTTGGTTTACATAACGCAGGAAATGATTGATAAGACGGATGCTAAAGAAGGCGATATGTCCGGTATTTCATCTGTACTGAGGTCTATTGCAGGCGTTACAACCGCAGCCATTTTGAAGGATAGTGATAACTCTATTAAGATATCAATGCGTTCTCTGGGCACAGTTGATGTTGCAAAGGTATGCTCCGCATTAGGCGGTGGCGGTCATGTTAGGGCAGCAGGCGCAACAGTGTATGATATGAGTGCTGAAGAAATCATTAATTATCTTGAAAAGAAGATAGGGGCGGCTTATGGACGGAGTGATTAATGTATACAAGCCAAAAGGAATAACAAGCTTTGACGTTATTTACAAAGTCAGAAAAGCCCTAAATACAAAGAGAGTAGGGCATACAGGTACGCTTGACCCGATGGCAGACGGTGTTCTGCCTGTTTGCGTGGGAAAAGCAACAAAAGCTTCGGAACTGATAATGGCATCTGAAAAGACATACCGTGCTGAAATTACATTCGGTTCGCAAACGGATACACAGGACAGCACCGGGGTTATAGTAAATTCAACTGAAAAGAGAATAGAATACAGTGAATTTTTAGATGCAGTTAATTGTTTTTTGGGAGATATACAGCAGATTCCTCCAATGTATTCGGCTGTGCATCATGACGGGCAAAGGCTGTATCAGCTTGCAAGGCGAGGAATTTTAGTTAAAAGAGAACCAAGGACAATCACTGTAAAAAATATAAAAGTGGAAGATTTTTCTAAGGAAACGGCAACAATAACTGTATCTTGTTCAAAGGGTACATATATAAGAACTCTCTGCGAGGATATCGGCATAAAAGCTGGTTGTATGGCGCATATGAGCTCGCTGACAAGGACAAAGAGTGGGTTATTTTGTATTGAGGACAGTATCAGAATCGAAGATATAAAAGAAGAACTGCTCACTCCTGTTGATAAACTGTTTACAGAATATGAAAAGATTACCTTGTCAGAGGGAAATGAAAAAAAAGTCACGAACGGAATGGCTTTAAAGATTGACTGTGAAGAAGGTAAATTATACAGGCTATACGGTGAAAAAGGTAATTTTCTCTGTATTTCAGAAGGTATAGAAAACGGAACAATATTAAAAATGAAAAAAAGTTTTTATTGAGGTAAAAATGAAAACGGCGATAGCTTTAGGTAATTTTGACGGTGTACATATAGCACATCGGAAAATCATTGAGAATACTGTAAAACACTCGAATGAACACGGATTAAAAAGTGTGGTATATACATTTGAAACACATCCGCGGCAAGTGCTTTCGGGTAGTTTTCTTTCTATGGAACCGGAAGAGTTTGTATCAAAAATCCTTGTAAAAAAATTTAATGTTTTATATGTGAGTGCCGGATATGACTACACATTTGGAATAAATGGCAGGGGAGATACAAAAGAGCTTAAAAGGCTTGGAGAAAAATTCGGTTTTGTTGTAGATATTTTGGATGAAATAAAATACAAGGGCATTTCTGTAAGCAGCACTCTGATACGTGAGTATATAAAAAATGGACAAACAGATAAGGTCGCTGAAATTTCTTGCACACCATACACCATAAGGGGTGTTGTGGAGCATGGTAGCTGTGTGGGCACAAAGCTTGGTTTTAAAACGGCAAATATATTACCACCTGAAAATATATTTATACCCAAAAACGGTGTTTATAAGACAGAAATTAAGCTTGATAATAAGGTATACAAAGCTATAACCAATGTAGGAGTAAAACCTACTTTCGGAGAAGGCAGAGTAATTATCGAAAGTCATGTTATTGACTTTAATGGTGATTTATATGGAAAAACATTAGATGTTTTATTTGGAAAGAGAATAAGGGACGAGAAAAAATTTGAATCCTGTGGTGAATTATCAGAACAAATCAAAGAAGACATTAAAATGGCTTTTCAGTTGTAAATTTTATTAATTTTAATGATAAATCTTGACAAGACCATGCACTATATGTTACTATATTTTTGAAAATAAATACTCTGAAAAGCTTAACTTGCACCGAAATAGCAACCGCATTTCGGCGATTTTTCAGGTTTAGGACAGAGGCACTTAAGATATGTCCTGTATATATCTTATTTGTTTCTGTTTTTTCTATAAAATCCATAAAATATAAAGGAGGTTTTATAAATGGAGCAGAAAACACCGCTTTATGATATACATAATAAGTATAAGGGGAAAATTGTGCCGTTTGCGGGTTATTTATTACCCGTACAGTATGGTAATGGTGTAATTTTGGAGCATATGGCTGTCAGAACAGCAGCAGGTCTTTTTGATGTTTCGCACATGGGTGAATTTATATTAAAGGGCAAAGACGCACTTTTAAACCTGCAAATGCTTTTGACCAATGATTTTACAAACATGGACATAGGCAGGGCACGCTACAGTGTAATGTGCAATGATGAGGGTGGCTGCGTAGATGATGTAATTTTATATAAATATGATAACAGTACATATTTTATCGTTGTAAACGCATCCAACAAAAACAAAGACTTTTTGTGGATGAACTCAAAAATTACAGGTGACGTAACGTTAGAGGATATTTCAGACAAGGTTTCACAGATTGCGCTTCAAGGGCCAAAAGCTGCGCAAATCATGGAAAGAATAACAAGCACTGAATATATACCTCATAAAAACTTTCATTGCGTTTTTAATGCTAAAATACAGGATATAAATTGCGTGATTTCCAAAACAGGCTATACAGGTGAAGATGGTTTTGAGATTTATATGGAAAATGATAATGCCGTAAAGGTTTGGGAAATGCTAATGGAAGCAGGAGAGGAGCAAGGCATAATGCCATGCGGCCTTGGTGCGAGGGATACACTTCGGCTTGAAGCGGCTATGCCCTTATACGGTCATGAAATGGACGATAAGATAACTCCGCTTGAAACAGGTCTTGGTTTTGCGGTAAAGATGGAAAAGGATGATTTTATCGGTAAGACGGCAATTTTGCAAAAGGGTGCACCAAAAATCAAAAGAGTTGGCTTAAAGGTCACCGGAAGGGGTATTATAAGAGAACACGAAGAAATTTTCATTGGCGAAAAGGTTGTTGGTCACACTACTTCGGGAACACATTGTCCTTACGTCGGCATTCCGATAGCTATGGCACTTGTAAATACAGAGCTTGAGGTGGGAACAAAGGTTGAGGCAATGGTGCGGGGAAGACGTGTTGAAGCGCAAATTATTAGTTTGCCTTTTTACAAAAAAGGCGATTTACCAAAATCAATATAAAAAAGGAGAGTTTTTAAGATGAATATTCCAAAAGAATTAAAGTATTCAAAATCACATGAATGGGTTGAATTTGAAGGTGAGGGCACAGCTGTTATCGGTATTACCGACTTTGCACAGGAAGAATTAGGTGGGCTTGTTTTTGTTAACCTTCCCGAAGTGGGAGAAGATATAAAGGTAGGCGAATCTTTTGCGGATGTTGAGTCCGTAAAAGCTGTATCCGATGTTTTCAGCCCTGTCACAGGTGTTGTTGCACAGGTCAACGCCGCTTTGATTGATGACCCTGCACAAATCAATGAAAACCCATATGATTCATGGCTGATAAAGGTTAAAGATATAAAAGAAACCGAAGAATTGCTTGATGCTGATGCATATGAAAGCTTTACTGAAGAACAAGAATAAGGGGTTGAATATAATGGGCAATTTTATACCCATGACCTGCACACAAAAAGAAGAAATGCTGAAAGTGATAGGTATTGATAGTTCAGAAAAGCTTTTTGAGAGTATTCCGGAGCAGGTGAAAATTTTGAGAGGGCTATCTTTGCCTACCGGTATGTCAGAATCAGAGGTTTTATGGAAAATTCAAAACATTGCAGACAAAAACAAGGTTTTTTCAACAATACTTAGGGGAGCAGGTGCATATAATCACTATATTCCCGCAATTGTAAAAAGCGTTACATCAAAAGAGGAGTTTCTAACGGCATATACGCCGTATCAGGCTGAAATAAGTCAGGGAATACTGCAGTCAATTTTTGAATATCAATCAATGATTTGTGAGCTTACAGGCATGAATGTTTCAAATGCTTCTGTTTATGATGGCGCAACGGCGGCTGCTGAAGCTGTTGTAATGTGCAGGGAACGTGGCAAAAACAAATTTTTGTTGTCTGAAACAACAAATCCACAAGTTATAGAAACAATAAAAACCTATTGTTTCGGAAACAATATTGAAATTGTAATGATTCCTGAAAAAAACGGTGAAACTGATATAGAAAAGCTCAGAGAAAATGCCGATGATTCTGCAATGGGATTTTACTTACAGCAACCGAATTTTTACGGAATTATTGAACATGCTGATGCTTTGGGTGATGTAATTCATAGCTGTAAAGGCAAATTTGTAATGGGTGTAAACCCCATTTCTTTAGGGCTAATAAAAACGCCGGAGGAATACGGTGCTGACATTGCTGTCGGGGAAGGTCAGCCGTTGGGAATGGCTTTATCATTCGGAGGGCCTTATCTTGGATTTATGGCAACAAAATCAGCACTATCAAGAAAATTGCCCGGCAGAATTGTGGGACAGACTAAAGATGCAGACGGTCAAAGAGCTTTTGTTTTGACGTTGCAGGCAAGAGAACAACATATCAGAAGAGAAAAGGCTTCAAGCAATATATGCTCAAATCAGGCATTATGTGCTATGACAGCCGCTGTATATTTGTCAGCAATGGGAGCTGACGGAATTAAGCAAGCCGCAAATTTGAGCACTTCAAAGGCACATTATCTTGCAGGCGAGCTTGAGAAAATAGGTTTTAAAGTTAAATATAATTGTGAATTTTTTAATGAATTTGTATCAAAAACTGATAAAAATGTTGATAATATTATGAAAAAGTTGCATGAAAATAATATTCTCGGAGGTCTTCCTCTTGGCGATGGTGAAATTTTATGGTGCTGTACTGAGGTTATTTCAAAGCAAGAGATTGACAGATGTGTTGCAATAATCAGGGAGGTGAAATAAATTGGAACTTATTTTTGAAAAAAGCGCAATGGGCAGGCATCTTTCTATATTACCGGATTGTGATGTTCCCGTTTATATGCCTTCAGATATGAGGAGCAAACCACCTGTTTTACCCCAATTATCAGAAAATGATATAAGCAGGCATTATACAGAGCTTGCTAAAAACACACATGGTGTGAATGACGGTTTTTATCCTCTTGGCTCATGTACTATGAAATATAACCCCAAAATCAATGAAGAAACAGCATCACTTGCAGGATTTACTAAAATCCATCCCCTTCAGCCATCCGAAACTGCACAAGGTTGCCTTGAAGCGATAAATATATGCGGTGATTATTTGTGTGAAATTACCGGCATGGATAATATGACATTTCAGCCGGCAGCCGGTGCTCACGGTGAATTTTGCGGTCTGTTACTGATAAAGGCATACCATACAAAAAGAGGAGATACTAAACGCACAAAAATTATTGTTCCCGATTCAGCCCACGGAACAAACCCTGCAACTGCGGCAATGGCAGGCTATGAGGTTGTAACCATACCGTCTGATGTAAAGGGTGGGGTTGATATTGAAAAGCTGCGAGATGCCTGCGGTGACGATATTGCAGGTTTAATGCTTACAAATCCCAATACTTTAGGTTTGTTTGATGAAAACATACTAACAATAACTAAGCTGGTGCATGAGTGCGGCGGTCTTAACTATTACGATGGAGCAAATCTCAATGCAATTATGGGTATTGCAAGACCTGGGGATATGGGTTTTGATGTTGTGCATATAAATCTTCACAAAACTTTTTCAACACCTCACGGCGGCGGCGGACCGGGAAGCGGACCTGTTGGCTGTAAAAAAACGTTATCTTCTTTTTTGCCCTGCTATGTACAGGGTTTTGGGGAAGGATATGAGATGACAAGAGGGGAAAACTCGATTGGAAGGGTTAAGAGCTTTTACGGGAATTTTCAAGTTGTGATAAGGGCGTTGACATACGTTTTGATGCTTGGCAAAGAGGGTATCCCAAAAGCCGCTGAAACAGCCGTTTTAAATGCAAATTATATGATGAAAAAACTTTCGGGTACATATGATTTGGCATATGACAAACCCTGTATGCATGAGTTTGTATTAACCCTTGAAAACCTTAAAAAAGAAACGGGTGTTACCGCAATTGACATTGCCAAAGGGCTTTTGGACAATGGTATTCATCCGCCTACAATGTATTTCCCTCTTATTGTGCATGAGGCACTTATGGTGGAGCCCACCGAAACAGAATCAAAGGAAACCATTGACAAGGCAGTTGATATATTCATAAAGCTTTATAACAAGGCTAAAGAAGACCCTGAAGCTTTGCATAATGCCCCAGTTAGAACTGCTATCCGAAGACCGGATGAGCTGACGGCGGCAAGAAAACCGATATTAAGATACACAGATATAAATATTTGATAAAATATTAAGGAGTCAATCCCTCCACCGCTGACGCGGTCCCCCTCCCTCTGCACGAGGGAGGCAATATAATACATGCAGTAATTTAGCACAAACCCTTATAGAAAAAAGTAAATAAATACAACAAAAAAATAAGAAGATTTCCACATGTGAACCATGCACCAGCCAGTGTGCATTTTTAATGCGGGAAATCTTCTTTTAAGTATAAGTACTCGGCATATTCTGAAACCACGTGTATCAAAATCAGAAAAGCCGGTACAATATCAATATATTCGATATATATAAAAAGAATTACAATTATTTAGTTTGTTAAAATAATTATAATACTATTAGTCATTCTTTTACAATAACTGAAACTCCGTCCGGTATCACGGTAACGGACGCATCAGTACCTTTCAGCTTTTCAGCTGCGCATAGCGCCTCTTTTAGTGTTGCAGCGTAGGTCATGTGCATAGTATTAATAGTTTTTTCAATCGTATTATCCGCAACAAAAATCACAGTGTTTTTTGATAATATCCGTGCAAGTATCTGCGCTTCCCATTGGTCGGGAATGGTACCCTCTTGCGAGACGTTTTCGATTTCGGCAAGTAAAGCGGCAGGAGAGGTGGCGTTATAAAATAAGTTATAGAATCCTTCGCCGCCATGACCGTCGGTACATGCGGCAACCATGATAATGATGCTTCCTTCCCTTGCGCATGCTTCGCCTGCGGTCATGCCTTTCACAGCCTGATAAATATTCTGATCCAGCGGATAACCGCCGTTAGAGGAGATAATAATATCTGATTTGACAGGCTGAACGCAGCACAGCTCTGATACAAAGGCGCATCCCTCTCGGTGCGCCTCTTCGCTGTCACCGGCAATTGCTTTTACTATGTTCTTTTCCGAATCCAGTACGACGTTTAATATAAAAGCCAGTCCGGCGGCATGGGCTGCAAATAGCATATCCTTATGGACGGGATTGTCTGCAAGGTTTCCGGTCACGGCTCTGTGGTCTGCGATAAACGAGGCACAATGGTTGGCAAGTACAGTTTTCTCTGATGCAATACCGGGCAGAATACTCTTTCTTCCGCCTGAAAACCCTGCGAAAAAATGAGGCTCAATAAATCCTTCGGATACAATCAGGTCTGCCCAGTCAACAAGGGAGTTGAGCCACAGCTCCCCTCCTGAGGGCAAGATGCCTTTAAACACCATATTTTCCTTCCGGTACCCGTCATGATTGATAAATTCCTCGTTTTTTATTAAATTTGCGCCAAATTTATCCTCCATTTCATCTTGCGTCATAGGGCGGTGAAGCCCGGTGGCAATCAATATTTTTATATTCACGTCCGTATTTTCCGTTCTAATTTCACGGAGCAGCAGAGGAAGTGTGATGCTGCTCGGAACCGGACGTGTATGGTCACTTGTGATAATCAAAATATTCTTTTTATCCTTTGCAAGTTCGCAAAGCCGTTTGGACGATATAGGATCTTCAAGGGCTTAGTCCCATTATTTCCATAACCCTTAACGCCTCACGAACCGAAGTTCTCCCAACGCCGAGTTTTTCAGCAAGTTCACGTTCCGGCGGGAGCTTTTGTCCTTGTTTCAGCGTGCCTGACAGGATTTCATTTTTTGTGTAGCCAATTACGATTTCGTATGCTTTTTTGTCCATCATGCACCTCGCAAATTTATTTATAATGGTTATTATACTTGAAACACGAAAAAAAAGCAAATAAATGAGCTTGACTATTATGCATTAAATATATATAATACATAGGAGTAAATTTACTTGAAAGGGTAAACGTATGAAAGTAGTATTAGCCATAGATTCATTTAAAGGTAGCTTAACGTCAGAGCAGGCGGAAAATGCGGTAAGTGAGGGGATTTTAAGAGTGTATCCCGATGCGGTAATTTCAGCATACCCTATTGCTGACGGCGGTGAAGGCACTGTTGAGGCGTTGCAAAGCTACATGGGAGGCAAGAGGGAAAAGGTGTTTGCATCTAATCCTTTGGGACGAAAAATTGAATGTGAGTACGTAATTACTGAAAACAAAACGGCTATTATTGAAATGTCTGCGGCGGCCGGAATAACCCTGCTTTCAAAAAATGAACTAAATCCTTTGATTACAACAACCTATGGCGTAGGTGAAATGATAGCAGATGCGATAAAAAAAAGGTGCAGAAGCTTTATTATAGGTATTGGCGGCAGTGCCACAAACGACGGCGGGATAGGGATGCTTCAATCACTTGGATTTGGAGTTTTAGATAAGAGTGGAAAGCAAGCCCCGCAAGGAGCCGGCGGACTTAAAGATATTTATAGTATCAATGCGGAAAATGCTATTTCGGAACTTTCAGAGTG
>CAZUVQ010000019.1:0-225 GCA_964623915.1 uncultured Oscillospiraceae bacterium | reverse complement strand
AAAACGGTTGCAGTAAAATATTTGGACCGCAAAAGGGAGCTGATAAAAAAACTGTCGAAAAAATGGATGAATGGCTGTCAAGATTTGCAGAAGTTGTGAAAGGGTTCAATCCAAATTCTGACATGAATTTTGCAGGTGCAGGTGCGGCAGGCGGCTTGGGATTTGCACTTAAGGCATTTTTAAATGCCAAGCTTGAAAGTGGAATTGAATTGATAATAAAGGAAA
>CAZUVQ010000018.1:0-22242 GCA_964623915.1 uncultured Oscillospiraceae bacterium | reverse complement strand
AACGAGCTGACCGCCTTTTCCTGCGGAAAGTTCTATGTTATGGATAAGAGTACCAACCGGAATTGCACTTATAGGAAGTGTGTTACCGGGTTTGATATCTGCCTTTTCGCTTGAGATAACTATATCTCCATCAGTAAGCCCCAAAGGTGCTAAAATATATCTCTTTTCACCGTCTTCGTACTGTACAAGTGCAATGTTAGCACTACGGTTAGGGTCATACTCAATACCTATTACCGTTGCGGGCATATCAAATTTATTACGTTTAAAATCAATAACTCTATATTTCTGTTTATTACCGCCGCCGCGATGACGAACAGTAATTCTACCATATGAATTTCTGCCGGCGTTATTCTTTAAAGGCTTAAGCAGTGAACGTTCCGGTTCGGTCTTTGTAATTTCATCAAAGGTTGAAACGGTCATAAATCTGCGCGCCGGAGAAGTCGGTTTATACTTTTTTATAGCCACTAAAATCACTCCTCACTTATTTTATATCAGACCCTCGAAAGCATCGATTGTCTTACTGCCTGGCGTAAGCTTGACTATGGCTTTTTTCCAGTCAGCTCTCTTGCCCTCAGTTTTTCCCATTCTCTTGACCTTACCGAGAACTCTCATTGTGTTGACGCTTTCTACCTTAACGCCGAAAACTTCTTCAACAGCTTTCTTTATTTCAGATCTGTTTGCTGCTAACGCAACTTCAAAAGTGTATTTTCTGTCAGCAAGCTGGTCCATGCTGTTTTCCGAGATTATGGGACGTATAATAATATCATAAGCATTTGTCATTATGCGTACACCTCCTCAATTTTTTCAACAGCATTCTTAACAATGATAAGTTTATCATGGTTTAATATGTCATAAACGTTAAGCATACCGACATAGGATGTATCTACGCCATATATGTTCTTTGCTGACAAATAAACATTATCGTCCTTATTGTTTGTTACGATAAGTGCTTTACTGTTGACACCCAGGTTTGCAAGAAGATTTATAACCTGCTTTGTTTTGATACCTTCGAAGGAAAGCTCATCAAGCACTACTATTTCACTTTCGGCCAGCTTACTGCTTAAAGCAGACTGCATGGCAACCTTTTTAACCTTCTTGTTTAATGAATAGCTGTAATCTCTGGGTTTTGGAGCAAAGGCAATACCACCCTTAGTCCACTGGACTGCACGTGTGCTACCCTGTCTTGCACGGCCTGTACCCTTCTGTCTGAAAGGTTTGATACCGCCACCGGATACTTCAGCTCTTGTCTTTGCACTCTGTGTACCCTGTCTTTTGTTGGCAAGGTGATTGACAACAATTTCATGTAAAACTGATTCGTTGACTTTCTGACCGAAAACCGCTTCGGAAAGTTCAATCTGTCCAACCTTGCTTCCATCCATTTTATATAAATCCGTTTTAGGCATTTGCTATTCCTCCTTTCCTTATGCTTTAACCGTATTTTTAACTGTTATATATCCGCCGCGGGGGCCAGGAACTGCACCCTTGACAAGGAGAAGATTTCTCTCTGAGTCTACACGGACAACTTCAAGGTTTAATGTGGTGACCTTTTGAACACCCATGTGACCGGGAAGCCTCTTGCCCTTCATAACCTTTGAAGGTGTTGAGCAAGATCCCATTGAACCAACGCCTCTGTGATAATGGGAACCATGAGACATGGGACCCCTGTGTGTTCCATAACGCTTTATAGTTCCTGCAAAGCCATGACCCTTGGAAATTCCGGTCACATCAATTTTATCGCCTTGTGCGAATACATCAACCTTAACAATGTCACCGAGATTCATATCAGCCGCACCGTCAAGTTTGAATTCCTTTAAAACTCTTGTAACTTCAACGCCTGCTTTTGCAAAGTGGCCTTTTTCAGGTTTGTTAACCCTTTTAGCCTTCTTTGGAGAAAAGCCGAGCTGAACTGATTCGTAACCGTCATTCTCAACAGTTTTTTTCTGAACTACGGGGCATGGACCTGCTTCTAAAACAGTTACAGGAATCAACTTGCCCTCTGGTGTGAAAATCTGCGTCATACCGATTTTCTTACCAATAATTGCCTTATTCATGTATTGTTCCTCCTTAATAGTGGTTATTGGTTGGCTTTTGCCAACATTACCTCAGGTTATTGGTTGGATAATCCAACATTTACCTTGCGTCTTTGCCCATAAGCTTAATTTCTATGCTTACGCCTGCGGGAACCTCAAGACGACCAAGCGCTTCGGCAGTTTTGGGTGTGGGAGAACTTATATCAATAAGTCTTTTATGAGTTCTCATTTCAAACTGCTCTCTGCTGTCTTTGTATTTGTGAACCGCGCGAAGAATAGTAATGATTTCCTTTTCAGTTGGCAATGGGATTGGTCCTGACACAGAAGAACCTGTTCTCTTTGCTGTTTCTACTATTTTCTCTGCTGATTGATCAAGCAGTGCGTGGTCATACGCCTTTAAACGTATTCTGATTTTTTGCTTTGCCATAATCTCGCCTCCTAATTAATTTTGCGCCCGTACATGTATAAAAATAATGCCGGGCATTTTTTATTCTGACACGCCGACAGACGAGAAATACTGTACACAGTGCCGTGTGTATCACGTCACTTAAAACTTAAACCCAGCTTACGCCATACGGCATAACTGGGCACAAAAAGCGGCTGGCAGGACTTATGTGCCGTAAAAATTAGCACACAGTTTCCCTTCCTATGCTACTTAACGTACAGTGACTGTCGCCCGGTTTCAAGAATCGGACATTCTCCACGGAAAAACCCGGATATTCTCCGGCAACCTCCCGTTTCATTGTATGCCATGTCACAGCAACGACTACTATACTACAATTTTTATACAATTGCAAGACTTTTTTTAAAATTTTAAAATTTTTTTATTTTTTTTAAAAAACACTTGCTTTTATTTAGTACTAATGGTATTATATTTCCATAGTTTCCAGTTTATGGAAATACACATAATTGAAAGGTGGGTATCATAAAATGTTAAATGAAGTATACCAAGGAGAGGAGAATAAAATCATGGAGGCATATCAGACAAATACAGCTTCTGTATTTGGGACTGTTGCAAGTAAAATGGAATTCAGCCATGAGGTTTACGGGGAGGGTTTTTATAATTTTTATATTTCCGTGCCTCGTCTTTCAGAGGCAAATGATATTATTCCCGTAACCATTTCCGAAAGGCTGATGTCACCCGATGATCTCAATATCGGTGATACAATCCTAATAAACGGTCAGTTTCGTTCCTATAATAATTATTCCGATATGGGCAGCCGCCTTATGCTAACACTATTTGCAAGAGATATTAATATTTGTTCGGATTCCGCCGGAACACCAAATGAAATTGTACTTATAGGCTATATTTGCAAAGAGCCTGTTTACAGGCTAACACCATTCGGCAGAGAAATTTCTGACATTTTGCTGGCTGTTAACCGTTCATATAATAAGAGTGACTATATTCCCTGTATTGCCTGGGGCAGAAATGCCCGCTTTTCAAAACAGCTTTCCGTAGGCAGCAAGGTTCGCATAACAGGCAGGATACAGTCACGCGAATATAAAAAACGTCTTTCCGAGGATGAGTACATTTCAAAAACTGCTTATGAGGTTTCAGTGATTAAGCTTGAAGCATTATCGGATGAGCCTGTATCCTGAATATCTTGTAAAATTTTAACAAGAAGCACATCATTCCACTTATGTATTGCATAAAAGGGCAATAACTGCCCATTCCTTATATTGTTGCATCTTTACCCCCTAATAAAGTATTATGCAAACACAAAGGTACCCTTATTAAAGGGTACTTTTGTGTTTATTATCAAAATCATTTATAAGGATAGTCCTTCTTTGGTGCCGGTATGTTATAAAGCTCTGTATATGACTCAAGCTCTTCCTCCGAGTCAGCAGGGGTTTGTATTAGCCCTGTACACTCTGTCGCTGAAGCGGCGCTTTTTGAACCTACGAAAAAAGTTTTTTCTTCAAAAGGTGCACTATTATGTTTATTGTTCTTTTTATTCTTTTTCATATCTTCAACCCTTTCAATTATTAGTTTTTCATGTTTAATTTATAATATGCAGTAACTTTGAAATAGTTTATTTGCTTTTTTTGCATATATTTTCTGAATATGAGAAAAATTACTAACAGGTGATGAAATGTACAGAAAAAAAAACCGGAAAAAAATGCCACACAAAAGCAGTGATAACAAAAAACTGTTTTTGTCTCTCGAAGAGAATATTATGTTGTTCAGAAGCATTTTCACTGACAATGAAACACTGATAATAAGAGAATTTCAGAACAAAAGCTTAGACTTGGCACATTGTTGTATATTGTATTTTGATGGAATGGTAAACACCAACATTATCAATGAGCATATTATTGAGCCTGTCCTCTCATCTGATTTGACAAAAGAAATAAACAACAGCAATCTGCTTATGGAAATGAAAAACAAAATAATTGCCTCAAATGAAATTACGGATGAAAGTGATACGGACAAAATAGTCAGCTCTGTTCTCTATGGTGATACGGTGTTTTTGCTCGAAGGGTATAACAGTGCGTTAATTATTAATACAAAAGGGTGGCAGACCAGGTCAATTACAGAGCCCGAATCTTCAAAAGTTATTCGCGGACCGAGAGAGGGTTTTACTGAATCAATCTCAACAAATCTATCTATGGTACGCCGTAAAATTATAAGCCCTGATTTAAAATTTAAATTTCGTGAAATCGGTGTGCGAACAAACACCAAAACCTGTATCTGTTATATTGAGGGCTTGGCACAAGATAGTATTCTTTTGGAGTTGGAGAAGCGTTTAGATAATATAAATATTGACGGAATAATTGATTCGGGCTATATACAGGAGCTTATAAAGGATTCCCCTTATTCACCATTTACAACAGTAGGTATCAGTGAGCGTCCTGATGTAATTGCGGCAAAGCTATTAGAGGGCAGAATAGCTCTATTTGTGGACGGCAGCCCCATTGCTTTAACAGTTCCATATATAATGATAGAAAATTTTCAATCAAATGAAGATTACTATGTAAATTATATATTTGCTTCTCTGAACCGCATGCTGCGTTTCCTGACAGCTATAATTTCTGTGATTATTCCCGCTCTGTTTCTGAGTGTTGTTAATTTTCACCAGGAAATGCTTCCGACACCGCTCCTGCTGAGTATCTCAGCGGCAAGGCAGGACGTTCCCTTCCCAACTTCAGTTTCACTGTTTATTATGCTTTTCATTTTTGATGTACTGAGGGAGTCCGGAATCAGGATGCCTGCACCTATTGGGCAAGCGGTTAATATAATTGGCAGCATTGTATTGGGACAGGCTGCCGTAGAAGCAAGGCTTGTAAGCGCACCTGTCCTGATAATAACTGCCCTGACAGGAATATTGGCATTAATAAGTATTAGTGTTATCGATGCTGCCATCATTTATCGTACGTTTTTACTAATGGGTGCTGCGGTTTTGGGCTTTTACGGATTCTTTTTCTGCTCATTGATTGTTGTTTTGCATCTTATGAGTATACGCTCTTTCGGTGTTCCTTATATGATGAGTATTACAAGATTTAATAAAAATGAAGGAAAGGATGCCTTTATACGTGCCCCCTGGTGGGTAATGATAAAAAGACCCGAAATAATTACTAAGAAAAACTCCGTAAGACAGACATCTAATAAAAGCAGGGAGAAATGATTCTGATGAAAAAAATTAAAATTATCCTGCTATTACCTGTACTTATTATCAGCACCTTAGGGCTTACCGGCTGTTGGGATAACAGAGAAATCGATAACCTTGCAATTGTTGCCGGACTTGCTATTGATAAGGGAACTTATTACAGATACAGAATGTCAGTTGAACTTATTAATATAGAATCAGGCAAAGAAACTAAAATTTCAACCAAAATAGTAACAACAGAAGCAACTACTATGTTTGATGCCGCAAGGGACATGATTTCGATAGTAGGAAAACGCCTTTACTGGAAACATGCAAAAATACTCGTTGTAAGCCAGGAAGTTGCAAATATGGGAATAACTAATGTTACTGACTGGTACACGCGCAACGCTCAAACCAGAGGAGATATCCAAATCCTTGTTGCAACCACACCTACTGCAAAAGAAATCCTTGATGGACAGAGTGTGATAACTGAAATAAAATCATTTGCCGTAGCTGAAATGTTAAAAAATCAAGAAAGCTTGGCAAAGGCACCAAAAACCAACGTGTTGACGTTTAGTATTCAGACAAACACTAAAGGCTTGTCAATAGTAGTTCCGGCAATTGACATAAAAGAGATGGATGGCAAGCGTGTACCACAGCTGAATGGTGCGGCTGTGATTAAAGCCGATAAGCTTATTGGTTTTTTAAATGTACAGGAAGTAAAGGACTTGCTTTTTATACAGGATGAAGTAAAAGGAGGAATTTTGGTTGAACAAAGCACTAATAAAGAAACCGAGTATATTTCTCTTCAAATTTTAAAAAATAAAACAAAAAAAGAAGTAAATATTGAAGATGATAAAATCAAAATGAAGATTGACGTTGATACTACTGTCGCATTGGGTGAAACATCTGACTGCAGTCTGACTTTAGAAAAAGAAGAAATTGAAAGGCTTGAGCAAAAGATAGCGGATTCAATGAAAAAACGCATGGAGGCATTAACAGCGAAAATGAAAACAGAATATGAAGCTGATGTTTTTGGTTTTGGTGCATTTTTGCAGCAGAATAAAGCACAGGAATGGAAAAAAACAGAGGATAACTGGGGTGAAACCTTCAAAAACTTAGATGTGGAAATTAACACAAAAATACGCATTAAAAACACCGGTACATTATTAAAACCTGCCGAAAAAAAGGAATAGGCCTATGTTTTTGTTAGTTATTGCTGCATACGCTGTATGCTTTATGCTTGAGTTTATACCTCTTTATAAGAAAAAGCTCCGGCCGGACTTATGGACAAATGCTGTACTGGGAATTATCTCCTTTACGGTCGCATTGTTCTTGAGTTTGAATGTAAAAATTCCAAGCCCTATAAAACCTGTTACAGAATTTATAGAGTTTATTATAGGAAAGTAGAATCTTATGCAAAAAGAAACAATAACAGAAAAACAGTCCATTTTATTGATAGTTGTTTTCACTATTGGAAGCTCGCTGGTAATCGGCATAGGTAAAGGAGCAAAAAACGAGGAATGGATAGCCACAATATTAGGGTTTTTAATGGTTGCTCCAATGCTTTTATTATATTCAAGAATACTGTCTCTTTTTGCGGGAAAAAATTTATTTGAAATAGTAAATCTTTCCCTTGGCAAGGTAGCAGGAAGCTTTATTTGTGTATTATACATCATTTATGCTTTATTTCTTGGCGCAGCTGTTGCCAGAAATTTTGGCGAATTTGTCACTATAATGTCATTGCCTCGTACTCCTATTATAGTCCCGCTTTTAGCACTTGGCTTTGTATGTATTTTTGCTGTTAAGATGGGAATTGAGGTTATAGGAAGATCGGTTATTTTTTTGTCAGTAATTATAATAATAACAATTATATTTGTGCAATTACTTACAATTCCTGAAATTAAACTCAATAAGCTAAAACCATTTTTCTCAAATGGACTAAATCCTCTGTTAAAAGGAGGCTATTCCGCGTTTGTTGTGCCTTTTGCGGAATCAGTTTTATTTTTAGGAGTATTATCCCCTTTCAATACAAAAAGGTCTGTGTATAAAGTTTTTTTTACCGGTATTTCTCTTTCTACATTGATATTCGTTGTTGTCATAATAACAAATACCAGCATATTGGGAAATATGCTGGATACATTTTATTTTCCGTCATACGAGGCAATCAGCATGATAAATATCGGTGATTTTCTTCAGAGAATTGAAGTTACTATATCAATTGTTTTTATGTGCGGAATATTTATCAAAAGCACTATCTGCTTGCTGTTTGCATGTAAAGGAATCAGTAATTTGTTTAATCTGAGTGATTATAGGTCAGTTGCGGTACAGACAGGATTAATTATGACTTATTTTTCCCTAATTATGATTGACAGCAGCATTGAGATGCAAAATTTTGCTTTCGAAATATATCCCTACTTTGCAATACCATTTCAAATTTTAATGCCCGTTGTAATTTGGATATTTGCTGAATTTAAGGCAAAGAAATTAAAGACATGATTATTATGCTGTAATTATCACATCACTATTTCGTCAATTTCACGCAGTTCTTTTTCATCAAATTCATTGCAATTTATAATTTTTGCGTTTTCTTTTATTTGCTCGGGGCTTGACGCACCAATTAAAACGCTTGTGACACGCTTATCCCTCATCACCCAGTTGAGAGCCATCTGTGCAAGCGTCTCTTTGCGTGATTTTGCAATTTCATTTAACTTTTTCACCTTGATTAGAATATCCTCGGTGATATTTTCCTTCTTTAAAAAGCTTCCTTCCTGAGTTACACGGCTTCCTTTGGGTATACCATTTATATATCTGTTTGTCAAAATGCCTTGTGCCAGTGGGCTGAAAATAATTACACCTTTTTCGCAGCTTTCAGCGGCAGAGAGCAGACCGTTTTCTTCGGTAGTCCTATCAAAAATAGAATAACGATTCTGATTAATGACAAACGGACATTTAAGTTCATCAAGTATTGCTGCTGCTTTTCTCATTTGTTCCCCGTTATAATTTGATAGCCCGATATATAGTGCCTTCCCGCTTTGCACAATTTGCGAAAGAGCCAGCATTGTTTCCTCTACGGGTGTTTCACTGTCAGGACAGTGGTGATAGAATATGTCAACATAATCAATTCCCATTCTCTTAAGGCTCTGGTTTAAACTGGCAATCAGATACTTTCTGCTTCCGCCGTCACCGTATGGACCCTCCCACATATAATAACCGGCTTTTGTGCTGATAATAAGTTCATCTCGGTATACACTCATTTCTTCTCTTAATACTCTTCCAAAATTTTCCTCAGCACTTCCGGGGTATGGTCTGCCATAGTTATTTGCAAGGTCAAAATGTGTTATTCCGCTGTCAAATGAAGCAAAACACATTTTTTTAATGTTGTCATAATCAGATAACCTTCCGAAATTGTGCCATAACCCAAGGGATACACGGGGCAGTAAAAGCCCACTTTTGCCACAAAAATTATATTTCATCTCTTTGTAGCGTGAAGCTTGCGCTGTATATAACATATCACCACTCCTCAATCATTTTAAATATTCATTATATTCAAAAAACGACTTGCGAAAACAAGTCGTTTCTTTTGGTAGCGGCTAGTGGACTTGAACCACCGACCGTTCGGGTATGAACCGAATGCTCTAGCCAGCTGAGCTAAACCGCCATTAATAAAGCATTTTTTATTATAAAGGTTATTACGGCTTTTGTCAAGCCTTTTTTCATTATTTACATATTATTCTAATAGTTTTTTACAAACTGTTTTTTCTTTACTTATTCTGTACTATATAAATAAAATTTATAATCCCCACTTTTTAAAAGACATACCATTTCTTTTTCAGATGCTATGCGTTTTGGAAATTCAACCGCAGACATAGTTTCAAGCAATCCGGCATGATTATCACTGCCGGCAATTTTTGGCAAACAATAATCATCAGCATATTTATCTGCCATCTTATTCTCAAAGTCTGTACGGCAAGCATTTTTTGTTTCAACTGCATCAACATGCCTTGGCAGAAGGCGAATCATTTCAATATATCCCGCCTCGCGAAAAGGATGTGCCTGTGTAATAAAGCCCCCGTATTTATGAACAAGATCACAATATTCTCTAATATGTAGCTTCAGGCATTCGGGATGCTCAAGAAGCCATTTTTTATCAAGACCGTAAGTTAAAAAATCTGTTCCGTAATGGGAATATTCCCAGGCAAAAAATACATCAAGCCCAAGCTTTTCCCCTTCTTTTTTTGCTTTCTCATATCCCTCATAAAAAAACTCTACCCTGTCTTCCCATCTGCCTTCCTCAGGTACAGTTGTGTTTCCGTTAAAAAAGTGGTCAGTAACAACTATTCCTGTATATCCAAGCTCGTGATAAAACTTTACCATATCGGCAGCTTTAACTTTACCGCATTTACTGATTTCCTTTGTGTGCATATGCAACTCGTACAAAAACATGTATTTTCCCCTCCAATCAAAGATTATATAATTTAATCCCGGTATTGTCAATGCAAATTCGACATTATAAGTCAAAAATTTTTGTTGACTTATATACCCTTTCATGATATAGTTTTTATGTATTCAGAATAATTGCTTTACCCCCACATTTTTGAAACATTGTTCTTTGATGCATAAAAATTGGTGGGTTTTTGTTTTTATATGGGTACAATTATATTTTTTTTAGGAGGTACCCATATGTATAGTGGTACAGTAAAATGGTTCAATTCGGAAAAGGGCTACGGTTTTATTTCCAATGACGACGGCGGTGACGATGTATTTGTGCATTTTTCATCAATTAAAACTGAAGGTTTTAAGACATTGAAAGACGGTCAGAAGGTTACTTTTGATACGGAGGCTGATCCAAAAAACAGCAGCAAACAAAGAGCTATCAACGTCTCCATTGCTTAATCAGTCAAAAAATAACACGGAACAGTTTTTGTTCCGTGTTTTTAATTTAATGACTACTGAACAATTCAAAAACATATTATAAGGCGTAAAAAATTATTGCAAAAAAATGAGTAGTACTGCCAAGCAGTACAAAAATATGAAATATATTGTGGACATACACTTTTTTCTTTCCTATGCCGTATAGCACAGCTCCTATCAGATAAAAGATACCGCCTAAAAGCACTAAGAAAAAACCTGTTCCGGTTAGCGCCAAAATTGCCTGTTTATAGAAAAAAATAACCACCAAGCCCATAGCTATATAACAGGTCATTGAAAATATATTGAATTTTTTAAGGTCAATAGCCGTCAAAGTTACGGCAAGCACTGCCAGCCCCCATTCAACCCCGAAAATTGAAAAGCCTAAAACAGGGTTTACTTCCCTTATTGCACAAAGGGCAATCGGCGTATATGTTCCTGCTATAAGCAAATAAATCGAGCAATGGTCAAGAACCTGAAATACTTTTTTTGCAGTCCCATTTTTCAAGCCGTGATAAATGCTTGACATGCAGTAAAGAAGTATCATTGATAAGCCGTAGATAATCGAAGACACTATACCATAAACATTATCGTTATAAGTCGATACAATAATACAGGATATAAGTATGGCAACGCCAAGCCCTCCTCCCACAATATGAGAAATCATATTAAAAAGCTCTTCACCCCTTGAATATGACGGGAGCTTCCTGTCTGAAAGTTTTGTTCTGAACACCAAATCACCTTTTTATTTATTATTCTATCATTTCCCATTCTAATTTGCAATAGAAAATTGCCGCCGCATTCAACATTTAAAATTTTTCACAATCGAGTAGGAGGCTACCCCAAAAAGGGAGCAGCCTCTTATCATAGCAAGCTTTTAAGTTTTTCTTTATCTTTGATAATAATAACCCCACGTTTGAGGTTCACAATTCCATCGTTACTGAATTGCTTTAGCATCCTTGAAACAACTTCCCTTGCGGAGGCAAGATGCTTTGCAATCTGCTCATGTGTAATTATCAAAGTATTTTGCTCTGTTTTCACCATTTCATCGTACAGAAAACCAGCAAGCCTTGAATCAAACCTTTTAAAAAGCACCTGCTGCATAAACCATATGACATCGGAAAACCTTTCAGACATATGCTTGAAAACAAAGCTTTCTACGTTTTTATTTTCATTCATAATGCGGGAAAATATATTTGGACTTAATATAATCAATTCGGTGTCAGTTTCCGCATTAACGTGTACATCAAAAGCTATCTGTTTTATTACGCATGAAGCGGATAAAATACAAAATTCACCTTTTCCCAATCTGAATAAAGTTATTTCCCTACCCTCATCAGACAGCATATAAACGCAAACCTGTCCTTTTTTTACAAGCAGTAAACCAAGGCAATCATCCCCTCGGTCATAAACCCTTGCACCCTTTGAATGCTTAACTGTTCTTGCGTTATATGTAACCTCTTCTTTCTGGTTCTCGCTCAGCTTATCCCAGAAAGGTAATTGCATTAAAGCCTCAACAGTTTCTTTCATTATACACTATACACCCCTGTCAACCTATCATTGATATTATGTCTTCCTTTGATTTTAAACCAACCGATTTAGCTATTACCTTTTTGTCTTTTACAACTATAAGCGTGGGTATACTTACTATACCAAATTCATTGGCAAGCTCAGGTTCTTCATCAACATTAACTTTACATACCTTGCACTTATCTGAATATTCTTCAGAAATTTCATCTACCACAGGCGAAATCATCCTGCAAGGGCCACACCAGGTTGCCCAAAAATCAATCAATACCGGCTTATCGGAATTTGTTACTTCTTCCTCAAAATTGTTTTTCGTTACTACTTTTGTACTCATTTTATCCCTCCATTAATCTATTTTACACTCTTATAATACAATAAGCAATGACAATATCCTTCAAAATTGGGATCTTTTATTTGGTCCCTGAATTCTTTGCACATGCATTTTGTATCATCAGTTTTGTCAAGCCTACAAGGGCAATAACCCCCTGTTTTTTTCAAACCTTCTTTTATAGACTCTACAACCTCTTTGTTGTCATTAAATTTAACCATAATGCATCCTCCTTGATTCTTATTATAACATATATCCTTCTAAATACAGTGATTAAATCACAAAATTACTGAAAGCTAACTTTGAATATTATTATATTATATTTTAATAATTAATTCAATAGTTTTTGAGGTTATGAGTTAAATATATTAATTGTATTATGTGTAGACACTCTAAAAAATATAAGGGCTGACAAATAAAAGCAACCCCCATAATTTTCTATAAACTCAATTTACCTAAGTTCAGCCCCTAATTCTTTGGAAAGCATCTTTATTAATTTATCCATTATCTTTGAAATATCATCTTCGTTTAAGGTTCTGTCAGGCGCGCGGAATGTTGCTGCGTATGCCATACTCTTTTTGCCCTCCGGTATCTGCTCGCCTTTGTATACATCGAAAAGACGAAGCTCCTCCAGCGATTTGCCCGCATATCTTTTAATTGTCTTGTAAACCTCATAAGCGGGAACATCATCGTTTATAAGTATTGCAATATCACGGCTGACAGAGGGAAAACGATTCAGCTTAGTATATTTCCTGTCTGCTGATACTGCATCAATAATGCTGTCAAGGCGGATTTGTACAAGATAAGTCTCACCTTCAATTTGATAGTTTTCAGCAACATCCGGGTGAACTTCGCCAATAATGCCGCACACCTTGCCGCCTATTTTTATATCAGCTGTCTTGCCCGGATGAAAGGTTACATCAGTGCTATTTGCAGAAAACTCATAATCACTTATACCAAGGGCATAAAAAAGGTCTTCAACCGCACCTTTTATATCGAAAAAATCACATTTTCCGAATGCTCCCATTGATATATATTTTATTTCATCGGGTAATTTTGTAAGCGGAAGTGAATGTGGAATATATGCTTTTCCGATTTCAAATATCTTTGTGTTAGCATTTCTCTGTTTAAAGTTTGAAGACAATATCTCCAGTGTTGAATGCATGAGATTGTTTCTCATAACAGAGTTTTCCTCTCCTAAAGGATTATTGATTCTGATACAGTTTGCTATTTCTTCCTCCCGCAAAAGCTTTCTCAAGGAAGCAGGATGGGTAAACGAATAAGTTATTGTTTCATAATACCCAAGGCTACATAAAACATCACAAATTTTGTCTTCAATTAACTGTTCACGTGTTTTTGCGCCCATTGTAGATTCACCATGCAATGGGGTTGATTTTATATTATTATAGCCATAAATTCGTGCAACTTCCTCCGCAATGTCTGCAAAGGATTCAACATCATCACGGAATGTGGGAACCAAAACTTCCATTTTTTTACCGTCAACCTCAAAGCCAAGTGAGCAAAGTGCCTTTATCATAAAATCATTTGCTAAATCTGTTCCCAAAAATGCATTGATTTTTTCGGGCATCAATGTCAGCTTTCTTTTTTGCTTTTTTTCAGGATAAACGTCAACTATTCCGCCAATAACCTCTCCTGCACCAAGCTCCTCTATAAGCTCACAGGCACGATTTACTGCCGCAAGGCAATTTTCAGGGTCAAGCCCTTTTTCATATCTTGCGGAAGCTTCCGTTCTCATACCAAGGGCTTTAGCCGTAAGGCGAACAGAAATTGGATTAAACATGGCAGATTCAAAAATAAGCTCATTTGTGAGTTCTGTGATTTCTGAATTTTCACCACCCATTACTCCGGCAACCGCAACAGCTCTTTTTGTGTCTGCAATAACGAGGTTGTCACATGTAAGCTTTCTTTCCTCACCGTCAAGAGTAGTGAGAATTTCTCCTTGGGATGCTCTTCTTACAATTATTTCTCCGCCCTTTATAAAGTTTTTGTCAAAAGCATGCATTGGCTGTCCGTATTCAAGCATTACATAATTTGTAATATCAACTATATTATTGATAGGTCTGACACCTGCTCCCTTTAGCCTGTCACGAAGCCATTTCGGGGAAGGTGCTATTTTTACGCCTTTAACAGCTCTTGCAATATATCGCGTACAAAGGTCTGCATCCTTTACAGTAACCTTTATATAATCCTCTGCTTTTTCGTTGTTTCCCGTCTTTTTCGGCTCTTTTATATTTAATGCTTTGTCAAAGGTTGCCGCCGTTTCACGGGCAAGGCCAATAACACTTAAGCAATCAGGCCTGTTTGAAGTGATTTCAAATTCAACAACACAATCAGATAATGCTAATATCTCTTTAATGTCTTTACCAAGAGAATAGTCCTCCTGCAATATTAAAATTCCGTCTGGGTTTGCCCCCGGTATATCACCGAGCTCAAGCCCAAGCTCCTCATGTGAACACATCATACCGTTTGAAATTTCACCACGAAGCTTTCCGGCCTTTATATTAATACCTCCAGGTAATTTTGAACCGTGCTTTGCAATGGGGACAAGATTTCCCTCTTCAATATTTTGTGCACCCGTTACTATTTGTGTGACCGTATCGCCCAAATCCACCTGACATACCCAAAGCGTGTCAGCATTCGGGTGCTTTTCTTTCTTTAATATTTTACCTACAACTACATTTTCTATTTCGTTTCCCAGAACTTCCACGCCTTCTACCTTTGAACCTGACATAGTAAGGGCATCTGCATATTCCTGCGGAGTTATATCTGATAAGTCCATATAGTCATTAAGCCAGCTTAATAATAATTTCATCTAAATACTTCCTTCCAAAAAAATTATACGCCTTGTTAGGGGCTGTGACAAAATAGTGCAGAATGGACAAACTGAAGGCTTGCCGGGCAACGCCCTGTAAACCCTTGCCCAAAGGCGTACATTGGTACGCCGAGAGGTGAAGTTTGTTCATAGCGCAAAGAAAAATTTTAGAGAAAATCTGAATTTTGCAGATTTTCTACCAAACTTTAATTAATTTTTTTTGGGGACAATCCCTCCACCGCTGCGTGGTCCCCCTCCCTCTGCACGAGGGAGGCAAATGATACCGTATTTTCAAGTTTTTGCTTCTTTGCGCAGTCGGTGCATTTTGTGACAGCCCCTTAAAACTGTTTTAAAAATCTTATATCATTTTCAAAGAAAAGACGTATATCATCAATGCCGTATCTTCCCATTACAATTCTTTCAAGCCCTATTCCAAAAGCAAATCCGCTGTATTCATCAGGGTCTATACCGCAATTTGAAAGCACTTTAGGATGAACCATACCTGCACCGAGTATTTCAATCCAGCCTTCTCCCTTACACACGCGGCAACCCTCGCCACCACAGACAAAGCATGAAATATCAACCTCTGCTGAGGGTTCTGTAAACGGGAAATGGTGCGGACGGAAACGAACCTTCACGTTTTCTCCGTATAATTTTTTCAGGAAAACTTCAAGTGTTCCTTTTAAATCACCCATAGTTATACCACGGTCCACCACAAGGCCTTCTATCTGATGAAACACCGGTGAATGAGTGGCATCAACGGCATCAGAACGAAAAACCCTACCCGGAGCAACAATTCTTATAGGTGGCTTTTGTTTCTCCATAACACGAACCTGAACAGGAGAGGTCTGTGTACGCAGCAAAATGTTTTCTGTAATATAAAATGTGTCCTGCATATCTCTTGCCGGATGGTTGGGAGGAAGATTCAAAGCTTCAAAATTATAGTAATCCGTTTCAATATCGGGGCCTTCGGCTATGGAAAATCCCAAACCGAGGAATATGTTGTTTACTTCTATTAGCACCTGTGAAAGCGGATGACGTTTTGCAATGCCACTTGTTTTGCCCGGCAATGTGACATCAATTTTTTCGTTTGCAAGCTTTTCACTTTTTGCGCTGTTTAATAAATGAGCTTTTTTTTCGGCGAAAAGCTCCTCAAGAGCGGCTCTGACCTCATTTGCCATCTGCCCCACCAGAGGCCTTTCTTCAGGGATAAGTGCGCCCATTCCACGCAAAACAGATGTAAGCTCACCTTTTTTCCCAAGATATTTAACTTTAACCGCTTCAAGCTCTTTAAACTCTGCGGCTGTTTGTAATTCGGCAATAGCCGATTTCCTGATAGCTGAAAGTTTTTCTTTCAAAGTATCCATCCCTTTCAATATATTTGGTAATAAAACAAATCCCTACCTTTACAAAAGTAAAGATAGGGACGAAATAATCGCGGTACCACCCTAATTCCCGCAAGTGCGGGCACTCAGTTTTGCGAACAACGTACGCTGCGTCACCGCCTACTGCTACTTCAACGGTGCGGCTCCTGGGTGAACTTCGGGAAACTGCCACAGAAAAACGCTCTCAGCCTACGACGTTTTCTCTCTTACAGGGCACATTTACTTACTCTCCCATTCATAGCCTTATATATTTATCTTTATAAAAATAAATTCTAACACATCATAATAAAAATTGCAACTATTTTATTTTGGCATCTTCTATCATTTTTATAAGCTGACGGCCTGTGTCATGCATAAACTTTACTACAGTCGGCAACATCTCGTCGGGGAATTTACAAAAAAATGCTTCTGCCTCAAAAGTGAAATCGCCTATGTAATCTATGTCTCCCAGTGCTTTTGTTATTGCCGCAAAGTCAAGCTTTCTTGTAAAAGGCAAGGTATGGTTATCCTGCAGATAATCATTGTCATGCACATGAAGACACCCAAGACGTTTGTTCCCAAGAAGCCTTATAACATCATCGGGCTTTTCACCAACAAGAGCGCTGTGACCTACGTCAAGACAAACAGTAAAATACTGCGGATCAAGCGCATCGAAAAAATCGGAAAGCTCTTTGCCATAGCCTAAAGCACTCGCCACAATAAAGCCCCTGTTCGGATCTTTCCTCCACATATTTTCAATTGCAATTTTAATACCAAATTCCTTGGCATAAGGTAAAAGGGAACCATAAAAGTCCATATTATACTGCCACTCGTCAACACTGTGTCCAAAACAATGAATTGGGTGGACAACTATATTTTTAATACCTAAATTTTTAGATATTTCAAAATTTCTTATTATTTGTTCAAATGTCAATTTATTAAAAGACTCATCGTCAACAAATCCTGAAGGAAAAACAGCATGTGCCTGATTAAAAAACACTCCACATGATGCGGCGCACTCCTTTATTTGCCTTGCATAAGAAGCATACCCTGGTTTTAAAAATGGATGGTTTTCATTGTTTTTCATAATATAGAATGAATAATCAATGGCATCAAAACCCGCCTTTGCGAGCATTTCTATTGTCTTTTCATCTCCTAACTTAAAAATAAGTTGGTCGATATTAGTTGATAAAACCACGTAAAATCTCTCCCTTTATTCCTTAATTTTTAAAATACTGATATATAAAACATTTCAGCATTCCATTATAAACCTTTCTTCTTTTGTCGGCAGGTCTTCCAAAAAACTTTTCAAACTGCTCATGAGAGGTTAATACATATTTTTTTGCTTCGTTAAATTCTGCAAATTTTCTGCCCATCGTGCGATAAAGCCTTTCACACATTCTCGCATCAAGCAGCCTTTCCCCATATGGCGGATTGCATACTATTACGCCTCTACCGTGAAATGGCTTAATATTGGCAACATCACAAACAGAAAAATGAATTTTATCAGCAACCCCTGCGTTTTCCGCATTCTTTTTAGCTATTGCAACAGCCTGTGGGTCAATATCCGAAGCATAAATTCTTGTATTGACATCGGGTTTTCTGTTTTCTCTTGCCTCTTCCCTTATATCTCTCCACATTTCAATTGGCAGTATATTGCGCCATGTTTCAGATATAAATCTCCTTTTCACACCGGGGGCTGTATTTGTTGCATACAAAGCCGCTTCAATAGGCAGTGTCCCGCTTCCGCAAAAAGGGTCAACAAAAGGCCTGTCGCCACGCCAGAAGCTCATATCAACCATAGCATATGCAAGCGTTTCACGCATGGGTGCGATAACGCTTTTTTCCCTGTAACCTCTCTTATACAAGTTCTCACCGGAGGTATCTATATAAACAGTAACTACATCCTTCATAATTGCAAACTGCACCGGGAAATATGCCCCCGTTTCCTCAAACCACTCAATACCATACTTTTCAGAGAGCCTTGATACAATGGCTTTTTTTACAATTGCCTGACAATCCGGCACACTGTGGAGCTCCGATTTTATGGCATAACCCTTCACGGGAAACGCGGAATCCTTTTCAATAAATACTTCCCAGGCGATTTTCTTTATCGCTTCAAAAAGCATTTCAAAGGTTGTTGCTTGGAATTCTGCCATTTTTATCATAACACGCTCTGCACACCGCAGATTGATATTGGCAACACAAATTGCTTCAAGGTCACCTTCAAAGGTTACCCTTCCATCTGTTACTTCTGTTGTTTCGTATCCTATCTTTCTGACTTCACCGGCAACTATCTGTTCAGTACCGAGAAGCGTTGGTATTGTTAGCATTAATCTTTGCATAAATACTTCCTTTCAAACTCCAGTATATTATACTCCAACACTTTATATTTTGCAACAAATTTTAATTTTTTATTAACGATTGCTAATTTGTATTTACAGCACAACAAATTGATAGTATAATAACAGTATAATGACTGTGGAGGTTTCTTATGAACATAGCATTTTTTCTTCATCCTAAAAATAATGTGGCTTACATCTATGACGACAATTCTATCCGCCAAGGGCTTGAAAAGATGCGTAACAAAGGCTTTAGCGCTGTTCCTGTCATTACAAGGCAAGGTAAGTACTGTGGAACTATCAGCGAGGGAGATTTTTTATGGCATATTGTTACAAACACAGATAATTTAGATGCAAAATATTTAAGAGACACTAAAATTGCCGATATATTAATGGATGATAAATACCCTCCCGTTAGCATTACCTCATCAATTGACGAGCTTTTAAACCGTGCCATGAACCAGAACTTTGTTCCTGTCATAGATGATTTTGATGTTTTTATGGGCCTTATTACAAGAAAGGACATAATTAAATATTTTTGTGATAAAAATAATACAAAAATTTCATTCCCAAAATAGTATTTACTGTTTGGGGAATTTTATTATTATTTGGCTTTAATGCTTTGAAAAACCATACAATCGGAGGAAATATGAAGAAAAATACATTATTTTGGCTTTTATTTTTCATACTAATAACACCATCTGCGCCAGCGAACGCTTCTTTTTACAGTGTTGAGGAATATACCATTCCAATAGATATATCCGTTTACGGAGATTATCTTTTTATGCCCCACTATGCTTTTATCGAGGAAGGAATAACATATGCCCCTGCAAGGGCACTTTGTGAGGCTTTGGGTGCCAATGTTTGGTGGGATGCAAAATCAGGCTCTGTATATGTATCTGATGACAATAAAGAAGTTTGCTTTAGTACAATTGGCAACACCTGTAATATTGAAGGCAATATTTTATCCGCAAAAACACATATAATAAATGGAAGTGTTTTTGTTCCGATAAGATTGCTTTCAGAGGCGTTTGAATTTTCGGTAGGCTGGGACAGTACATATTTTGAAGTTTCTATTTCAAAAGAAGGGCTTTATCTTGATGACTATCATATTGCCCCCTATTCAAGGGATGACGTTATTTGGCTTTCTAAAATTGTTCAGAAAGAAGTGGGCTATGAAAGCTTTCCATGCCGTCTTGGTGTTGCAAATGTAATCCTTAACAGAGTAAAATCCCCGTCTTTTCCCGACACGATTTATGATGTTATATTTGACACAAAGTATGGCATCCAGTTTCCTCCCGCCCATAACGGTGGTCTTGACAATTTGACGCTGAGCGAGGCAACTGTTATAGCGGCAAAATGTGCTCTAAACGGCAGTAACAATGTGGGAAACAGCCTTTATTTTATTGAAACTAAAAGCCACGGCTCCTGGGCAGAGCTAAACCGCCCATATAGCTGTACCATAGGAAACGAGAATTTTTTTGACTGATGCCCCAAAATAAATTATATGCGTATTCGGAGGTAATGAGGTAATATGGAAACAAGAGTTGCATTAATAGGAATAATAGTTGAAAACTATGATTCTGCACAAAAACTGAATGATATGCTACACGACTATGGAAAATATATAATAGGCAGAATGGGTATCCCATACCGTGATAAGGATATTAACATAATAAGCATTGCAATTGATGCACCGCAGGATATAATAAGTGCATTGTCGGGGAAAATTGGTAAGCTTGATGGCGTTAGTGCCAAAACCGCTTATTCAAAGATTATCGATTAAATTTAAAAACCGCCGGAGCATGATAGCACCGGCAGTTAATACTTTTAATAATTTTCAGCTTTTAATTTAAAATAGCTTTTCGGATGGTCGCAAACAGGGCAAACTTCAGGAGCTTTTTTCCCTATATGAATATGGCCGCAATTTACACAGTGCCACATTACATCACCGTCTTTTGAAAATACAACATCACCCTCAATATTTTCAAGCAATTTTTTGTAACGTTCTTCATGTTCTTTCTCTATTTTACCAACTTCTTTAAACAGATATGCTATCTTCTCAAAGCCTTCCTCTTTTGCTGTTTTAGCAAATTCTGCATACATATCTGTCCATTCATAATTCTCACCTGCTATGGCATCCTTTAAGTTTGTAACTGTATCAGGCATACCGTCATGCAAAAGCTTAAACCATATTTTAGCATGCTCCTTCTCATTTGCAGCCGTTTCCTCAAAAATTTCAGCAATCTGCTCATACCCATCTTTTTTTGCTTTTGAAGCATAGTATGTGTATTTGTTTCTCGCCTGTGACTCTCCGGCAAATGCCGCCATTAAATTAGCTTCTGTTCTTGAACCCTTTAAGTTCATTTTAATTCCCCCTTCGTTTATGTAATTACAATTATTATAACACACATGTCAATAAATGGCATGTGACCTTATCACAGTTTTAAACTCTTTTGTTATTTTATCCTGTTATCGGATTTTTATGTCAAACTTATTTGTATTAAACTTTTCATAACAATACCTATGAATATAGAATAAATGTCCTCAAAATGTATATATATTGTATTGAGGTGATAAAGTTGAACAAGCCTATTGAAAACAATCAACTTCCAAAATGGCTAAGTAAATTTCTTATTAATTTAGCCATATGTATTACTATTTTCTTTATTACACTTTATGTAAAGGAATACTTTCCGAAACAAATCGAAGCAATCCATTCTTACATAGAAAACGACTCATCTCAAGGCTTACAAACAAAAGCTCGAGACTTTATTTTAAAGTATTCTCCCGTACATGAGTAGCCATTTCATTTTTTATCTGTTAAAAGATTATTCAGCTCTGCCATAAAGGTATTTATATCCTTAAACTGTCTGTAAACAGAAGCAAAACGGACATATGCAACCTCATCAATTTTTTTTAGGCGTTCCATGACAAGCTCGCCAATCTGTGAGCTTGTTATTTCACGCTCCATTGTGTTGGCAATGATATTTTCAATCTCCTCCACCATATGTTCAAGAGTCTCTGTCGGAACAGGTCTTTTTTCGCAGGACTTTAGCATACCGTTCAAAAGCTTTTCACTGTCAAAAGCTTCCCTTGTCTTGTCCTTTTTTATAACCACAATAGGAACACTTTCAATTTTTTCGTATGTTGTGAATCTTTTCTCGCAGCTAATACATTCTCTTCTACGTCTTATGGAATTGCTGTCTTCAACGGGGCGGGAATCAATTACCTTGCTTTCCTCAAAACCGCAATATGGACATTTCATAGACACTCACTGCCTTTCTTTTTTTCGTACTCAGCTATTTTATCTATTCTTA
>CAZUVQ010000017.1:0-22490 GCA_964623915.1 uncultured Oscillospiraceae bacterium | reverse complement strand
TATTATAACATAAAAATGTTTCACGTGAAACACTTTTTTAAAAAAACTTAAAAAAATTTTGTTTCACGTGAAACATTTTGCTATTTACTGATTCTTATTACATATTCAAAACAATCATCATGCTCTATTTGTTTTGTTTTTGTTATTACGCCAGCCTGTCTCACTAAATCAAGGGCTTTTTTAATTGTATTGAGAAATATTTTATAATCAGATTTATTAATCTTTTTAAAATCAATGGTTCTGTGATTTATTTTCCCACATATGAAATCATCTACATATTTCTCCGTTTCAGCTATATTAAGGTTTCTGCTTACAACATACTCAAGAACTTGAGGTCTGTCCCTCTCCGGAAGCTTTAAAAGTGCCCTTGCGTGTCTTTCAGATAAATCATTCTGCAAAATTATTTGCCTTAGCTGTGCAGGGAGTTTCAGTAGCCGTAATTTGTTTGCAATCGTTGATTGCTTTTTACCAATCTTTTGCGAAAGCTGTTCCTGTGTTAGTCCATGTTCAACGATAAGATGATAAAAAGCTTCTCCTTCTTCAAAAAAGTTCAAGTCTTTACGCTGTATATTTTCAATAAGTGCTAACATTGCCGAATCATTATCCGATACATCAACCACAATAGCCGGTACAGCTGTAAGCCCTGCTATCTCCGCTGCACGTAATCTTCTTTCGCCTGCTACAAGTTCGTATTCTCCGGCGCAAAGCCTTCGGACAGCAAGAGGTTGAATTATACCAAAAGCTTTTATTGATTTTGATAATTCTCCTAAAGAAAGAAGATCAAAAAAACGTCGTGGTTGATAAGGATTCGGTAGTATTGCCTTTATAGGGATATTCAGTACCTTCGTGTTTTCTTCGGTGTTGGACATAAAATCACCCCTTTTGAAATGTTTCTTTTTATATACTATCACAAAAGAAGTCTATGGTAAAGAAAAATCATTCGTCAAATAATCGGTTCTTTAGAGGGTTTTCCGGCTTTTCTCGGGTACATTGACGGCGTTTTACAAACTTTTCTGATAACAACGACTCGGTGTTTCATATCTTTCCAAAATAGCTCTTGTATTTCTTCTGCTTCGCCACCCAGTGATATAATGGCTTTTTCACCTTCGAGCACTTCTGTGTTTGCATCCCTGCCTTTTAAAGCAAGAAAACAACCTCCAACTTTAACAAATGGAAGGCAATATTCACATAGGACGGCTAACGGGGCAACAGCACGAGAAACGGATACATCAAACATTTCACGCATATTTTTATTCTGTCCCCCATCTTCAGCGCGCATATGATAAGCTTTAGCATCATCAAGATTAAGTAAACTGAGCATTTCATTCAAAAAATTTACTCTTTTACCCAATGAATCAAGAAGTGTAAGTTTCATATCCGGTCTTACAATATAAAGTGGTATTCCCGGAAAACCTGCGCCTGTACCTACATCAATCACAGAGGAATTTTGCGGAATTAGGCTCTGGCACGAAAAGGAATCAACAAAATGCTTGGTGTAAATCTCATCTATATCCGTTATCGCTGTAAGATTCATAACTTTATTTATTTCAACAAGCTGTTTTGCATATAAAGAAAACCTTAGGTCCATATCATCCGTAAGATTTATACCGAATTTTAATGATGCTTCTTGTAGTATTTTATTCATTGTTGCTCCTCCTTTCGGTGGCAACAAGCAATACTGAAATATCTGCGGGAGATACACCTGATATCCTCGAAGCCTGTCCTATATTTTCAGGACGGTACTTATTCAGCTTCTGTCTTGCCTCTATCCTCAACCCACTGATTGACATATAATCAACATCCTTAGAAAGACGTCTGTTTTCAAGTTTTCTAAATTGTTCAACAACTATTTTCTGTCGTTTGATATAGCCTTCATATTTAATATTTATTTCTGCCTGTTCAGCTATTTCCCTTGAAATTTCCGGCCGTGTTATGTCAACATCTGTCAAATCATAATATGAAATCTGCGGTCTTTTCAGCAAATCAGAAAGTCGTATCCCCGTTGATACGGCCTCACTTCCATTTTCTTCTAATATACTAATCAACCTTTCAGAAGGTGGAACCGAAGTCTTTTCAAGCCTGTGGATTTCCTTTTCAACAGCTTGCATTTTCTCAAGAAAACCTCTGTACCTTTCTTCGCTGATAAGTCCTGCTTCATATCCTATTGGAGTTAACCTTTCGTCAGCATTGTCCTGTCTTAACAAAAGCCTGTATTCGCTTCTTGATGTCATCATTCTGTACGGCTCGTTAGTGCCACGTGTCACAAGGTCGTCAATTAAAACGCCAATATAACCCTTGTCCCTTCCTATGATGACAGGTTCTTTTTCTTTAATAAGCATTGCCGCATTTATACCGGCAATAAGCCCTTGTGCCGCTGCTTCCTCATATCCTGAAGTACCGTTAAACTGCCCTGCTCCAAAAAGGCCATGATAATCACGAAACTCAAGAGAAAGCTTAAGCTGCATAGGGTTAATACAATCATATTCAATTGCATATGCCGTTCTCATAACTTTACAATCTTCAAGGCCTGAAATTGAGTGTAGCAGCTCTATTTGAACGTCTTCGGGCAAGGATGTTGACAAACCCTGAACGTACCATTCATCTGAATTCATGCCCATTGGTTCAATAAAAATTTGATGCCTTTCCTTTTCTGCAAAACGAACAATTTTATCTTCTATTGAGGGGCAGTATCTGGCTCCTACTCCCTCTATAATACCGCTGTATAACGGCGCTCTGTCAAGGTTATCACGAACTATCTTGTGCGTTTTATTATTTGTATATGTGAGATAGCACGAAATCTTGTTTTTAAGCTTTTCTTTTGTTTCGAAAGAAAACGGAATAATAACGTCATCACCCTTTTGCTCTTCCATTTTTGAAAAATCAACAGTTTTTCCATGAATTCTGGGAGGGGTTCCAGTTTTAAACCTTAAAATTTCTATTCCCTTTGATTTAAGGTTCCCGGAAAGCTCCGTCGCCGGAAACATTCCGTCAGGACCGCTATTTCGGCTGTAATCTCCAATAATTATTTTTCCGCCAAGAAAAGTTCCCGATGCAATAATTGCCGCGCGCACTTCAAAGATTGCACCTGTATGCGTTTTAACACCGGTTACATTATTGTTATCGTCAAAAATAACGTCAACAACCTCTGCCTGACGTACATAAAGGTTTTTCTCTGATTCAATAATGCGTTTCATTTCATCTTTGTAAGCCCATTTGTCTGTTTGGGCTCTTAGTGCCCATACTGCAGGGCCCTTAGCTTTATTAAGAATACGTGACTGTATAAAGGTCTTATCAGCTGCTTTGCCCATAACACCACCTAA
Organism: uncultured Oscillospiraceae bacterium; assembly: GCA_964623915.1. GTDB lineage: Bacteria > Bacillota > Clostridia > UMGS1883 > UMGS1540 > CAZUVQ01. The sequence goes on along the minus strand of CAZUVQ010000017.1, from coordinate 19,170 downwards.
AGCATCAATTTCACGGACAATATGACCCTTTGCGCTGCCGCCAATGTTTGGGTTGCAAGCCATATTTGCAATGGCATCAAGATTAAGAGTAAAAATAACTGTGCTCATACCCATTCTTGCCGCTGCAACAGCCGCTTCACAACCTGCATGACCGCCGCCTACGACAGCTATATCGTATTTTCCTGCAAAATATTCCATTGTATTCATCCCCTTTCATCCGCAGATTGTTATTTTCCAAGACAGAATTTTGAGAAGATTTTATCTATTATTTCCTCTGAAACAGTGAGACCGGTTATTTCTCCTAAAGACAAAGCAGCACTTTCAAGGTCGGACGCCGCCAGATCAGCGGGAAACCCGTCGTCAAGTGTTAAAATTGCAGAGGAAATTGCTTCTTTTGCCCTTATACAGGCTTCCTTCTGTCTTATATTTGTAAGCATAACTCTTTCTGTGGTGTATAAGTCACCATCAGTAGCTATGCTCAATATTTTATTTTTAAGCTCATTAATTCCGTCACCGGTTTTTGCGGAAACACTGAGTATATCCTCATTCCCGTCTATATTAAGTCTGGCAATATCACTTTTATTTGCAACAACAATGTGTTTTTTTCTTTTAACGAGTTCTAATATTTTCCTGTCTTCATCAGTATAGTAGCTTGCATCTAAAAGGGCAATACAAATATCGGCTTTTTCTATATATTCACGTGCTTTTCCAACACCAATGCCCTCTATTCCTTCTGCTTCACGTATGCCGGCCGTATCGCAAAGGTGAACCTCTATACCGCCAATGTTAATGTATTCCTCAACAACATCACGTGTTGTTCCTGCAACATCTGTAACAATTGCCTTTTCTCTACCGCAAAGCGCATTTAAAAGTGAGGATTTCCCGGCATTTGGTTTACCTGCTATTACACAAAAAATGCCGTTTTTTAAATATACTCCTGTATTTGCAGATACAATAAGGTCCGTTAAAATCTTTTCAGTTTTTTTAAGTGACATAGAAAACTCATTACGTAAAAGATAATCTATATCCTCTTCAGGATAATCTGCTGCTACCAGTAGCTGTGCCGTAATATCAAGGATTAAATTTCTGACACTGTTTATTTCTCTTGACAGAGCACCGTCAAGCCTGTTTACTGCCTCGGAAAATGCTTCATCAGTTTTAGCACAAATTAAATCAGCAACTGCTTCTGCCTGCGCCAAATCAAGTTTTCCGTTCAAAAAAGCTCTTTTTGTAAATTCACCGGGAGATGCCATAGATGCACCGCAATAAAGTACTGCGTCCAATGTCTTTTTGGCTGAAATGTAACCGCCATGGCAATGGATTTCAACTGTCTCCTCACCCGTATAAGAATGAGGTGCTTTCATATACACACAAAGCACCTTGTCTGTTAATTTGCCCTGCCTGTCAAATACTTTGCCGTATTGCATTTTATAAGGCTCAGATAAGGAAATTGGTGTTTTTCCTCTAAAAACCTTGTCTGCTATATTAAGGGCTTCATTACCACTTATTCTTATTATTGCAATTCCGCCATTTCCAATTGGCGTTGCTATTGCAGCTATTGTTTTATTCACAGGTAAAACCTCCTTATCAATTAATACCGATATACAAAATTTGCGTAATTTCCTAATAAACAAGAAACAGAACGGAATAAAAAATACTCCGTTCTGTTAAAGTGTCTGTTTATTCTCCGATTTTCCGGACCATTTTATTAAATGTTTTTTTCACCGCTTCTATTAAATACAACAACCACTCGTCTGTTAGGCTCTTCACCTGTGCTGTAAGTGTTTACAAATGTGTTTGACTGCAAAGCGGAATGAACAATTCTTCTTTCATATGGATTCATCGGATCAAGAGTTAAATTTCTCTTGTATTTGCAAACCTTTTCAGCTGTTTTCTCTGCAAGCCTTATTAAGGTTTCCTCTCTTTTTTTCTTGTAATTTTCAGTGTCTATAGTGATTCTCCTGAACCCTTCTGCGTTACGGTTAACCACTAAATTTGTAAGGTATTGCAAGGCTGTGAGCGTTTCGCCTCTTCTTCCTATAATAATACCCATATCTTCACCGGTAATATCAATTTCCATAGTATCATCTTCAGATTTAATTTCTAAAGATGCATGAAGATTCATCTTTTCCAAAACACCCTTTAAAAAATCGGCTGCAATGTCCTCTGCTGATTTTTCTTCGAGAGTAACACGTACTTCAGCTTCTTTTCCGCCTAAAATACCGAATAACCCTTTATTGCCTTCATTCAAAACATCTATTAAAACCTCTGAACGATCAGCACCAAGCTCCGCAAGCGCAAGCTCAACGGCTTCGTCAACTGTTTTGCCTTTTTTTATTATTTCTATCATGCCATGAACCCCCATCATCTATTGTTATATCAACTTTTATTAATTTTTTAAGCACATATGTCTGCAACACCTGAATAGCACTGCTGATTGTCCAATATAAAGATGCCGCTACCGGCATTGTAAATGTAAAAAACGCTGTCATCAGCGGAAAAATTGAATTCATCATTTTCGTCTGCTGCTGTTGCTGTTCACTGCCGGCATTTGCACTCATTGCCTGCGTAATCTTGCCTGAAAAAAATGTAGCGACAGTTGATAATATCGGGAAAACCCAAAGTGAATTAAAAAACCTCCAATTTGGAATAGATGTTAAATCAATTCCGAAAAATATGGAATTTAACCCACATTCTTTTACAGCCATTATTAGTTTTGCATCTGTTATATTCCTCGCTTGCGGGTATAGACTTAACGCTTCTGCCGTATTTTGCAGACCAAACATATATAGACCAGGGTCGTAAATTACCCTTATAAGCGCAAATAAAATCGGCAACTGGATAAGCATGGGCAGGCAACCTGCCATAGGACTAATTTTATAGTCCTTATAAATATTCATTGTTTCTTTATTTAGCTTTTCTTTGTCATTTTTATATTTTTCCTGTATTTCAGCTAGAACTGGGCTAATTTTTTGCATTCTCATCATAGATTTTTGCTGTTTTATATTTAAGGGCAAAAGAATTATTCTGACTATAAGAGTAAATATAATAATTGACCAACCGTAGTTTTGGACAATATCATAAATAAACTTAATGATATGCCCGAGTATAGTAGATATTGCTCCCATTTACTTCTCCTCAAAAATTATTTTAAGGGATCGTAACCCCCATTAAAAAACGGATTGCAGCGCAAAATTCTTTTTACAGAAATAAAGCCACCTTTTAAAACCCCATATTTTTCAATTGCTTGTAGGCAGTATTCCGAGCAAGTTGGATAAAACCTGCAGCATGGTTTCTTCATAGGTGATATTTTTTGTCTGTAAAATATTATTAACCTTATAAAAAAACTTTTCAACACAAAAGCCCGCTCTTTTTCAAAAGATATTCAAAATCACTGCCAATAGTATGAAAATCAGCAGAGGCAGCCCTGTTGCGGGCAACAATGACAATATCATATCCATTTTTGATTTTATCTTCATTCAAGCGATAATTTTCCTTAATTAATCTTTTTACATGGTTACGAGTAACTGCATTTCCTACGCTTTTACTTACGGTAAGACCAAGGCGGTTTGCTGATAACTTGTTTTTTTTATAATAAATAACAAGGTTTTTTGATACCTGTGAACCGCCCCGATAGTATAAGCTTTTATAATCACGATTAAGCTTAATTGCTTCCGTTTTTCTCATAAAGACACCTACTATTAAGCAGACAGAAGTTTTCTGCCTTTCCTTCTTCTTGCACCTAAAATTTTTCTGCCACTTTTCGTGCTCATTCTTTTTCTGAAGCCATGTTCCATTTTTCTGTGCCTTCTGTTAGGCTGATACGTTCTCAGCATAAACTACACCTCCTTAAACCCTTGCTGACATAAATACTCTTGTATTATATATAAACCGTACAATTTTGTCAAACATTTTTTTAAAAAGTATCTAAAAAGTTTACTATTGTGCCAAATTTTAAAATTATTATTGCTTTATTTTTCAATTAATGTTATTATATATAAAGATATGTACTTATAAATTTTAATGAGTAATTCACATAGTTACTAACATGTAAATTACTTATCCACATAGTTTTTATAGTTAAATTTCGGATTATTACGGAGAAAAGGCAACTTTTCCACATGTTAATTATAAATTTTATCCACATTTTCACCATGTGGATAAATACAACAAAGGAGGTAAATTATAATGGATTCCGATATTCGTGTTGTATGGACAGAAGTACTTTCTTTATTAGAAAATGAAATTACCCCCATTGGATACAATACCTGGATTAAAACTATTATACCCAAAAAATTAGAAGATAAAATATTAACTTTATCAGTTCCATCCTCAATTAATAAAAATATGATAGACCATCGCTACAGCGAATTAATAAAAAATGCCTATACCGAAGTATGTGGAGCAGAAATATTACTTCAGGTTTTAATAGGAGGAGCTGAAGAATCAATTAAGCCAGAGGAAAAACCAAGAATATACGGTATGCCTCTTAATCCAAAATACACATTTGATACATTTGTTGTTGGAAATTCCAACAGATTTGCACATGCGGCATCTGTTGCTGTTTCGGAAACACCGGCTCTTGCGTATAACCCACTATTCTTATACGGAGGTGTTGGTCTTGGTAAAACACATCTGCTGCATGCTATAGGTAATTATATAAAAGAAAATAATCCTGAATCTAAAATAGCTTATATATCATCTGAAACATTTACAAATGAGCTTATAAATTCGATAAGAGAAAAAAAAACTGAGCAATTTAGAAATAAATATCGCCTCATGGATGTATTAATGGTTGATGATATTCAATTTATAGCAGGCAAAACACAAACGGAAGAAGAATTCTTCCATACTTTCAATACCTTATATGATGCAAATAAGCAAATAATTATTACAAGTGATAAGCACCCTGAGGAAATGAAAACCCTTGAGGAAAGGCTTCGCTCAAGGTTTGAATGGGGTTTAATAGGGGATATCAATTCACCTGACTATGAAACAAGAGTTGCAATATTACAGAAAAAAGCTCAGTTTGACGCAATTAGTATTGATAATGAAATTTTAAAATATATTGCAGAAAAAATCACTTCAAATATACGTGAACTTGAAGGTGTTTTTAATAAGGTTTTAGCTTACAGAGGCCTTGTTAATAAAGAAATAACAATGGAAGTTGCAGCAGAAGCACTAAAATATTATGAACAAAATTCCGGTGCAAAAGTAATTAATCCTGACGTTATTATTGAAAATTGCGCTAAATTTTACGGTGTCAGAAAAGAGGATTTATTAGGAAAAAGAAAAACAAAAGACATTGCAAAAGCAAGACAGGTTTGTATGTATTTTATGAGGGACATGCTTAGTATGAGCCAGCTTAAAATTGGAAAAGTTTTTGACAAGCACCATACTACAATAATGTACGGCATAAATGAAATCGAAAAAGAGATGGCATCAAACCCTGAATTCAGTCTTGAGTTAGAAGGCCTGTTGGAAGATATTAATAACTAATGACCTTTGCACAATTTAATCAACATATGTTTTTCCCAAAGTTGACGGAGAAATGAGACTTATGCACACAATCCTAATGTACTACTACTAATACTACTTAAATAATATTTATTTATCATTCAGAAAGGATGAAAAATATGAATTTTTTATGTGAAAAAGAAAATCTTTTAGAAGCAGTTAATATAGTCTTAAAAGCAGTTGCCACTAAATCACCGATGCCTATACTGGAAGGTGTTTTAATAAACACTAATGATGATGAAATTATATTGACTACAAATAACCTTGAAACAGGAATAGAATGCAGAATACCTGCTATTATTAAAGAGCATGGTACAATAGTAATAGGAGATGCAAAAGTTTTCGGTGATATTGTTAAAAAGCTTCCAAACGACTATATAAGTGTAGAAGTTTCCGATAATTTCCAAACCATTATTAAATGTCAGAAATCTGTGTATAATATAATTGGTTTAAACCCCGAAGAATTTCCTGAACTACCTCCAATAAAAGAAAAAACAAAAATTCAAATCAATTCAAACGTTTTGAAAAATATTATAAAACAGACATCTTTTGCCGTATCAAACCGTTTTGAAAAGCCGGTACTTACAGGCTCTCTTTTTGAAATAGTAGGTAATATATTAACAATAGTATCTCTTGACGGTTTCAGAATGGCCGTAAGAAGAGAAGCCGTTATAAGTGAGAACGATGAAAAATTTATTGTACCCGGTAAAACATTAAATGATATAGCAAAGATATTAAAAGAGGACGATACGCCTATTGTAATAAAGCTTACGGATAAATATGTGCTGTTTGAATATGAAAACACAAAAATCTTGTCACGCCTTATAGATGGCGATTATTTCGATTATAAAAAAATTATTCCAAATGATTTTAGGGTAAAGGCATATATTTGCCTATCTGATATTCTCTGCTGTGTTGAACGTGCAGACCCTATTGTAGCCGTTGATATCATTAAAAATCCGATAAAACTCACAATAGACGATAATATTTTAGCTATTGATTGTATGACAGCTACAGGTAAGGTTCATGATGTTATTGAAATAGAAAGCTGCCAGGAAAACATAGAGATAGGTTTTAATCAAAAATACCTGCACGAAGCACTGACAGCATGTGAATGTGACGAAATAATAATGGAATTTAACGGAAAATTAAACCCTTGTATTATCAGGCATCCCGATAATGACAGCTTTTTATTTATGGTTTTACCAGTTAAAATAGATAATGAGGTATAAAAATGGATTTTATATTAAAAGGGGATTATATAAAGCTTGACCAGCTTTTAAAAGCCGCAAATATCGCCGGAAGCGGCGGAGAGGCAAAAATATTAATAGAAGAAGGCTCAGTATTATATAATGGTGAAATTGAGATGAGGCGCGGTAAAAAAATATACAGGGGAGACCGCGTTACCGGAAAAGATGACAAAAATATAGATATTACGGTGCTTTAATGTTTATTGAAAAGCTTAGGGTTATAAATTTCAGAAATTATATATGTCAGGAAGTAGTTTTTTCACGTGAAACAAATGTTATTTATGGTAATAACGCTCAGGGAAAAACAAATTTGCTTGAGGCACTTGCACTTTTTTCATCCGGAAAAAGTTACAGAAGGTCATCTGACAAAGATTTAATTAGATACGGTGAAGATTATACAAGGGTAATTGTTGAATTTGATGTTTCAGGTGTAAAAAAAGATGCAGAAATTTTTATTACAAGCGGCAAATCAAAATATATCAAGCTTTGCGGAGTAAATCTTCGTAAAACAAGTGAGCTTTTAGGAGCATTCAGATGTGTTGTTTTCAGTCCTGATGAGCTGCTGCTTATTAACGGGGCACCCGAAATAAGGAGAAATTTTACTGATTTGGTATTGAGCTCACTTAAACCTCTTTATTACGATAACCTAAAAAAATATTACAAAATATTAAAACAAAAAAATAATCTTTTAAAGAGTAATAGTGAAAGCATTATGGATACTTTGCCTGTGTGGAATGAGAAGTTATCTGCAGTTGGTACTGAAATCATGTGTTACAGAAATGAATTTATAGATGCCATTAATCCGCTTATAAAAAACGCTTATGGAGAAATTTCTGAAGGAAAAGAAAATTTATGCATTAAATATGCGCCAAGCGTAAATTGTGTTTTATCAGATAAAAAAACGATAAAAGAAAAACTATTTGAAATAATGGATAAAAAAATGCAGTCAGAAATCTATCAAGGTGTTTCCTCTGTAGGTATACATAGGGATGATTTTGAATTTTATATTAATGATAAAAATGCAAAAAGTTTTGCTTCACAGGGACAACAAAGGTCAGCAATAATAGCATTAAAAGAAGCTGAAGCAAGGCTTATATTTGATAAAACAGGGGAACAACCTGTGTTGTTACTTGATGATGTTTTATCTGAGCTAGATATAAAAAGAAGAGAATATATATTAAAAGGGTTAAATGAAAGGCAGGTAATAATTACCTGTACAGAAAAAGCGACGGCAAAAAACGGGTCAAAATACTTTTGTGTGAAAAATGGTATTTTATCGGAGGGCTGAATGTATATTCACATAGGTAAGGATATTGCCATACGGGAAGATGAAATAGTTTGCATCATGGATATTGAAAATTCCAGCACATCTAAAATTACAAAGGAATTTTTAAGAAGTGTGGGTAAAAATATTATAAATGTTTCTGATGACATGCCAAGAACATTTATAATCACAAAACAAAAAGATAATATAAAAATATATATATCTCCTATTTCCTCGACAACACTCTATAGAAGGTCAAAGGAAAACTAAGCGAAAGGAAGTAAATTCATGGAACAGGTAAAATCAAATTACGACGAAACGCAGATTCAGGTGCTCGAAGGGCTTGAAGCTGTTCGAAAAAGACCGGGTATGTATATTGGTTCTACGTCGGTTCAGGGCTTACATCATCTCGTATATGAGATTGTAGATAACGCAATTGATGAAGCTCTTGCTGGTTATTGTAATAATATAATTGTGACTATCGAATCCGATAATTCTATAACAGTTAGAGACGATGGGAGAGGTATACCCATAGGTATACATCCCAAAATGGGTATTCCGGCAGTGGAGGTTGTATTCACGGTTCTTCATGCAGGTGGAAAATTCGGTGGTGATGGCTATAAAGTGGCAGGCGGTCTTCATGGTGTAGGTGCTTCTGTTGTTAATGCTTTGAGTGAATATCTTGAGGTATATGTATATGACGGGGAAAAAGTACATTATCAGAAATTTGAAAGAGGCAAGGCTACATCTGAACTGAAAATTATAGGCGATACAACTGAAAAGGGAACAAAGGTTCACTTTAAACCTGATTATGAAGTTTTTGATTCACTTATTTTTGAATATGATGTTCTACTGGTACGTATGAGAGAACAGGCTTTCTTAAACGCCGGTGTTAAAATTATTCTTGAGGATAAGCGTGATGTTCCTCAAAAAAAGGAACTGCATTATGAGGGAGGCATTACTTCATTTGTTGAATATTTGAACAGAAATAAAGAAAAGCTGCATTCGGAAGTTATTTACATGGAAGCAGACAAAGAAATAAGTAATGTTCAGATAGCTATGCAGTATACAGATTCCTATAGCGAAAATATCATTTCCTTTGCAAACGATATCAAAACCACTGAAGGCGGTATGCATGAAACCGGTTTTAAATCAGCACTGACAAAGGTTATAAATGACTATGCAAGAAAAACCAACATTTTAAAGGATTCTGATAAGAATTTAAGCGGTGAAGATGCCCGTGAGGGATTAACAGCAATTATTAATGTTAAGCTTCAGGATGCACAGTTTGAAGGACAGACAAAAACAAAGCTTGGTAACAGTGATATGAGAACTCTTGTTGAAACCACTGTAAATGCAAAGCTTTCAACATTTCTTGAAGAAAATCCTGCGGTGGCAAGAACAGTTATTGACAAAGCAATGATGTCATCAAGAGCAAGAGAGGCTGCAAGGAAAGCAAGGGATTTGACAAGGAGAAAATCCGCTCTTGAAAGTGCCTCACTTCCAGGTAAGCTTGCTGATTGCTCTGACAAAGACAATACCTATACAGAAATATATATCGTTGAGGGAGACAGTGCAGGCGGCTCTGCAAAACAGGGAAGGGACAGAAAGTTTCAAGCAATTCTTGCGTTATGGGGAAAGATGCTTAACGTAGAAAAGGCGAGAATTGACCGTGTTTACGGGAACGAAAAACTCACACCTATTATTACTGCTATCGGCGCAGGTATAGGCGATGATTTTGATATTACTAAAATCCGTTACGGAAAAATTATAATTATGGCCGATGCCGATGTGGACGGTTCTCATATAAGAACACTGTTGCTGACATTCTTTTTCAGATACATGCGCCCTTTAATTGATGAAGGACATGTTTACCTTGCACAGCCGCCGCTTTATAAAGTAAGCCGCGGAAAATTTGAAAAATATTGTTATACTGACGAAGAAAGAGAAAGTGCGCTGCGTGAAGTAGGCGATGGTGCAAATGTTCAGAGATACAAAGGTCTTGGTGAAATGGATCCTGTACAGCTTTGGGATACAACCATGAATCCGGAAACAAGAACCATGCTCAAGGTAAACCTTGCAGATGCGGTTGCTGCTGATGAAATTTTTACAATTCTTATGGGTGACAAGGTTGAGCCAAGACGTGAATTTATCGAAACCTATGCCAGAACCGTTAAAAATCTTGATGTTTAAAATGGTTAAAAATAAATCAATTTCTTCCGATATTGTGAGGAGTGACATAAAATGAATTTAGAAAATCAAAAAATTATAGAAGTAGACCTTCAGAAGGAAATGAAAAAGTCTTACATCGACTATGCCATGAGCGTTATTGTAGGACGAGCACTTCCTGATGTGCGTGACGGGTTAAAGCCAGTTCACAGAAGAATTATATATACCATGAATGAAGATGGATTTACACCTGACAAGCCGCATAGAAAATGCGCAACTACTGTCGGTGACGTGTTGGGAAGATATCATCCACATGGAGATGCGGCAGTTTACGACAGCCTCGTAAGGCTTGCCCAGGATTTCTCTCTTCGTTATCCTTTAGTTGACGGCCACGGAAACTTCGGCAGTGTTGACGGTGACGGTGCTGCTGCGTACAGATACACGGAAGCAAGAATGTCACGCTTTGCATCGGAAATGGTAGCTGATATAGAAAAAGACACGGTTGATTTTATACCTAATTACGATGAAAGGCTTAAAGAACCAACTGTATTGCCATCTCGTTTTCCGAACCTACTTGTCAACGGTTCATCCGGTATTGCCGTAGGTATGGCAACAAATATGCCGCCTCATAATCTCACTGAGACAATTGAGGGCATATGCGCTGTGATTGATGACCCTGAAATTTCAATTGATGAGCTTATGGCATATATAAAAGGCCCCGATTTTCCCACATACGGCCTTATTATGGGTAAGAGCGGTATAAGAAGTGCATACCACACGGGACGTGGTAGGATTATTATGCGTGCTAAGGCAGAGGTTGAGGTACAGGAAAATGACCGTCAGAGAATAATTGTCACAGAGCTTCCGTATCAGGTAAATAAAGCACGTCTTATTGAAAAAATTGCAGAGCTTGTAAAGGATAAAAGGATAGAAGGAATTTCTGACCTTCGAGACGAATCTGACAGAACAGGTATGCGTATTGTAATAGAACTGAAGCGTGATGCAAACGGAAACGTTATATTAAATCAGCTATACAAAAATACCCAGATGCAGGATACATTCGGCGCAAATATGCTTGCACTTGTAAATAACGAACCAAAGATATTAAACCTTAAAGAAATTCTTCAGCACTATATAACATTTCAGCAGGAAATTGTCAGAAGAAGAACTCAGTTTGAACTAAAAAAGGCAAAAGCAAGGGCACATATTCTTGAAGGCCTCTTAAAGGCACTTGATAATATTGATGAAGTTATACGAATAATACGTACAAGCTATAATGATGCCAAGCAGAACTTAGTGAACAGATTTGAATTATCTGAGATTCAGGCACAGGCAATCCTTGATATGCGCCTTGCAAGGCTGCAAGGGCTTGAGCGAGAAAAAATTCAAGCAGAGTATGCCGAATTAATGAAGAAAATTGAATATTATAATACTGTTCTGGCAAGTGAAGAATTGGTTCTGCAGATAATCAAGGACGAACTCAATATAATAAAAGAAAAGTTCGGTGATGAAAGAAGAACAGAAATCACTGCTGTTGTTGATGATATTGATATTGAGGATTTAATAGAGGAAGAAGAAAATGTGTTTACTATGACGCATTTCGGGTACATCAAACGTCTGCCTACAAGCACATACAGAAACCAGCGCCGCGGCGGCAGAGGCATATCTGCTCTAAGCACCCGAGAGGAGGACTTTGTTGAAACAATATTCACAGCTTCCACTCACGCAAGTATTTTGTTTTTTACAACAAAAGGCAGAATGTATCGCTTAAAAGGATATCAAATTCCTGAGACAGGCCGTCAAGCGAAGGGCACAGCAATTGTCAACCTTATACCCATTGAGGGAGATGAAAAGGTTACAACAATGATTGGCGTACGCGACTTTGAGGAAGGCACCTCCCTTATTATGGCAACACGTAAGGGTACAATCAAGAAAACAAACTTAATGGATTATAATACCGCAAGAAAAGGCGGGCTTATAGCCATAGGTCTTAATGATGACGATGAGCTAATTAAGGTTAAGCTTGTTCGTGAGGATGATACTGTTATATTAAGCACATATAAAGGCATGGCAATCAGGTTTAAAGAAAGTGATGTACGTGCGATGGGCAGGACTGCTCACGGCGTCAGGGGCATTAGACTTCGTACGGATGATTATGTAATTGGTATGACAGTAACTAAGGAAGAAGGAGAGCTTCTTGTTGTAGCAGAAAACGGTTTTGGTAAAAAGACGGAAATTTCAGAATATAAAATTCAGTCAAGAGGTGGCTTGGGCGTCAGAAATTATAGAATATCTGAGCAGACGGGAAATATTGTCGGAGTCGGAATTGTAACCGATAAGGATGATATTATGATAATTACCAGCGAGGGTATTATAATAAGAATGAGCACAGAAGGCATAAGCAGCATAGGCAGAAGCACTAAGGGTGTTAGGCTTATGAGGCTGGGAGAAAATGTTAAAGTTGTTTCAATAGCCGCGACAGAACATGAGGAAGAGGACACTGAAGAAAAAAATGAAGCTGAAAACCCGGAAACTTCAGAAAATTCAGCAGAAACAGAAGCTTCAGAAACTATAGAAAATTCAGAAGATACAGAATAATAATTTTTAAAAATCAGCGCGCCAAGTTTGGCGCGCTGATTAAATATATACATAACAAATTGGTTAAAGTCTTATGCCCACCAAATATCTGTGGGGTTTTCAAATATAATCACATCTTTCAAAAATTCAATAGCTTTATTAAGGCCCTCTGTTGGTGACATAAGAGCATCTTCGTGTTCGATGCTTATAGCACCGTCATAGCCTGTAGTTTTAAGCATACTTATCATGTCTTTCCAATGCTTTGTGTCATTTCCGTAACCCACAGTTCTGAATACCCAGCTCCGGCTTATAATATCTCCGTAATGTTTTGTGTCAAGTACGCCGTTTTTCTTCTTGTTTGCCTCGTCAATTGCAGTATCTTTTGCATGAAAATGATATATTGCTCCTTTTAACACACGGATTGCCTCAACCGTGTCCATTCCCTGCCATATCAAATGGCTTGGGTCAAAGTTTGCACCTATAATATCACCCACTGCCGCTCTTAAACGCAAAAGGGTTTCCGGGTTGTAAACACAAAAACCGGGGTGCATTTCAAAAGCAATCTTTTTGATACCGTGTTCAGAGCAAAACTGTGATGTTTTCTTCCAGTAAGGAATTAAAACATCATTCCACTGGTATTCAAGGATTGAGAGAAAATCCTCTGGCCATGGGCATGTAACCCAGTTCGGATACTTGGAATTCTCACTGTCACCGGGACAGCCCGAGAATGTAATTATTGTATCAACGCCAAGCTTTTCGGCAAGCAATACAGCATTTGTAAAATCATCATGAAATGCTTTGGCAATTTCTTTATCGGGGTGGACGGCATTTCCGTGACAGCTGATAGCACAGATATCCATATTATATTTATTAAGAATATCTTTAATCTTTTGAATTTCGGCATCGTTTCCGAGAAGCATAGAAGGGTCAAGATGTGCTTTTCCCGGATAACCGCCGGCGCCTACTTCAAGCGTGTTTACACCACGCTCACTTAAATATTTCACTGCGTCCTCAAAAGGCATATTTTGTAAAACTACTGTTAAAACGCCAAGTTTCATTATTTACCACTCCTTATAGATTATTTAAAGTGAATTATATATCAATAATGTGTTTTTTTCAATAGTTTTATAATAAATTATGTTTTGTGTGAAATACTGTAGGAGAGGTGAAATACTATGATAGGCTTAATTTTCAGTATAATTGCCGGTGCGGCAATGAGTGTTCAGGGTATATTCAACACAAATTTGTCGGAAAAAACGGGGCTTTTTGAATCAAACACTTTTGTTCAGGGAACGGCTTTCCTTCTTTCATTGATTGTAATGTGGATTTTCGGTGACGGTAAATTTTCAGAAGTATTTTCCACCAACAAGCTGTATCTGACAGGTGGTATATTGGGTGTTGCCATCACGGTTACAGTAATGCTGTCAATAAAGAAGATGTCTCCTACAATTGCTATTTCCACAATACTTATTGCCCAGCTGTTTACTGCCGCTTTAATTGATGCTTTAGGCATTTTCGGAGCAGAGAAAATACCTTTTGGTCTGCCAAAATATATAGGTGTCGCTCTTATGGTAGCAGGGGTAATACTGTTCAAAATTTAAATATGTAGATGGACTGTGACAAAATGCACCGACCGCGCAAAGAAACAAAAAGCTTGAAAATATGGTATTTTTAGACGCTCTCAAGCTCAAAGGTTTCATTAAAGTTTGGTGGGAAATCTGCAAAATTCAGATTTCCTCTTTAATAAGTATTTCTTTGCGCTATGAACAAACTTCACCTCTCGACGTACCAATGTACGCCTTCGGGCAAGGGTTTACAGGGCGCATACCCCGTAAGCCTTCAGTTTATCCATTCTGCACTATTTTCTCACAGCCCCTAATGGATTAGTTTCCCTACTACATGACCTCTAAGGCAACTGCATGTGCAATGGAGGGTATGCTTTCGCCTTGTTGGACAGATGTCGGTGACATGAGCGCTCCTGTTGCTATGAAAAGCACTTTTTTCAATTCGCCTTTTACCATTTTGGGAAGGAAGTGAGCGCACAGAACTGATGCGCTGCAGCCGCAGCCGCTGCCGCCGGCATGTGTATCCTGTGTGTTCCCGTCGAAAATAAGAACACCACAATCGTCATAGTGATTACAGACATCAATTCCCTTTTCCTTCAACAAATCCTCAGCAATGGCTTTCCCTACAATACCTAAGTCACCGGATATAATCAAATCGTAGTAATTATGGCTTCTGCCGGTATCCTCAAGGTGTGTAGTCAAGGTTGAAACAAATGCAGGTGCCATGGCAGCTCCCATGTTATTGGAATCGGTTATTCCGTAATCCTCAATTTTTCCTGTTGTAACATGTGTTATTTTAATTGGACCGCCAAAACCCACAACAACACCGCCAATCCCTGTGACAGTCCATTGAGCTGTGGGTGTTCTCTGTCCTCCATAATCAAGAGGGAATCGAAACTGCTTTTCAGAAGAACAAAAATGACTTCCGGCAAGAACAACGGAATTATCCGAAAAACCACCGTCTGTTAGCATTGATGCAATAGAAAGCCCTTCTGACATAGTAGAGCAGGCACCATAAATACCATAGAATGGTATATGTGAGCTTCTGATGCCAAAGGTTGAACTGATACACTGGTTTAAAAGGTCGCCCGCCAAAATATAATTGACCTTGTCAGGTGTTAGTAAAGCTTTTGATAATGTCAGGGCAAGCCCTCTTTCATAAAGACGGCTTTCTGCTTTTTCCCATGTTTCTTCACCAAAATATGGGTCTTTCTCAACAGCATCAAAGTCAAGCCCCAAAGGCCCTTGTCCCTCCTTGTCTCCTACAATTGAAGCAAAGGTATTTATGGAGGGAAAGGACGTCAGCGCAACTGTTTGTTTTCCAAGTCTTTTACTCAAAACGCAACGCTCCTATCTGAAAATGTAATATAATATTCCCGCTATAACTGATGAAACAATTCCGTACACTATAACCGGACCCGCAATAACAAACATTTTTGCTCCAATCCCCAGCACAAGCCCTTCTGTCTTAAATTCAACGGCGGGTGCTGCTATTGCATTTGCAAATCCTGTTATCGGTACAAGAGTACCGGCACCGGCATACTTAGCAATTTTTTCATAAAGACCAAGCCCCGTGAAAAGCATACTTAAAAATATTAGTATAGCTGAAGTTAGGGCAGAAGCATCAACTTTATCGTATCCGGCGTTTTTTAAGAAATTTAGAATTATCTGACCTATTGTACATATAGCACCGCCAACCAAAAAGGCAATAAGCAGATCCTTCCAGAGGGGTGATTTTGGGCTTTTCTTTTTTGTTAAATTATAATAATTTTTTGATACTTTCATAATAATAATTAGCCTTTCCGGCTCACAGTTTTTTTATAATCACTTCACTTACGTGAGCCTTATAGGAGTGAAGATAATCAGCGTGCGCTAAAAGAACATACAATATGTTCATATTTAACATTTTGCTTAACAAGAATGCTGCCTGTTCCTTTGGGCTCTTCCATTGATTTTACGTAAATAGCCGCAAGGAGTGTTAATAAGGCTGCAACAATAATTGCAATTATTGCCGAAAATCGCATGGACATTTCTCCTTTTTTATTATAGTTCCCTTGCAGCAGGGAAAATATGCGATTGACTTACATTGGAATTGATGATAAAATCTTTAATACGGGAAGTGATTTTATGAAAAAAGTAGCGCTTTTTACACTCGGATGTAAAGTAAATCAATATGAATCAAACGCAATGGAAAAGCTTTTTACAGATGCAGGTTATATAGTTACACCGTTTGAAACGGCGGCAGATGTTTATGTCGTAAATACCTGTACAGTGACAAGTGTAGGAGATAAAAAAAGC
The DNA here is from genome assembly GCA_964623915.1 of uncultured Oscillospiraceae bacterium. Taxonomy (GTDB): domain Bacteria; phylum Bacillota; class Clostridia; order UMGS1883; family UMGS1540; genus CAZUVQ01. Next base: position 2,530 of record CAZUVQ010000017.1, on the reverse strand, counting down.
AGAAATATGCTGCGAAGAGCAAAAACATATAATCCCGATGCTGTAATTGCGGCAGTAGGCTGTCTTGCACAAACTGCACCTGAGGAATTGGCAAAAATTGATTGTGTTGATGTTATAATTGGTACAAATGAAAAGAACAATATAGTTTCCGCATGTGAACAGGTGCTTTTGGAAAAGAAAAAAATCACACTTGTTAGTGACGTTTCAAAAATCGATTTTTTTGAGGAAATGCCACTTGAAACCTTTGAAGGCAGACAAAGGGCATATGTAAAAATACAGGAGGGCTGTGACAGATTTTGCAGCTATTGTATTATTCCGTATGCACGTGGTGCTGTGCGCTCAAGGGATGAAGAAAGCATTTTAATGGAAGCAAAAAGGCTTGGGGAAAAAGGATTTTCTGAAATAGTTCTGACAGGTATTCATGTTGCATCATACGGCAGAAATTCTGATACAAACCTTGGTATGCTAATAGAAAAAATCAATAAAATAGAATCAGTTAAAAGAATTCGCTTAAGCTCCATTGACCCCGAAGCTTTTACGGATGACCTTATTAAGATTTTGAGTGAAAACGAGAAGGTATGTCATCATTTTCACATTTCACTTCAAAGCGGTTCGGAAGTGGTGCTAAAAAAGATGAACAGGCGGTATACACCGCAGTTTTACATGGAGGTTTTGAAAAAACTACGCTCGGCAATGCCAGATGTTGCTATAACAACTGATGTAATAACAGGTTTTCCCTATGAAACAAAGGAGGAATTTGAAAAATCTTTAGATTTTGTGAAAGAGGCGGAATTTGCCGGAGTTCATGTTTTTCCATATTCAGAAAGAAAAGGCACTCCTGCGGCGAAATTTGAAGACGTTGTTCCAAAAGCGATAAGAAGCGAAAGGGCGCACGAAATGTCAGAACAAGCTTCAAAGCTTAAGTATAAATTTATGGAAAAATTTATAGGAGCACAAACAACAGTGCTATTTGAGGAAATGAATAAAAGCGGACTATATGAAGGCTTCACGCCAAATTATATAAGGGTTTTTGCAAAAGGGAATGAAAATATAGCAGGAAAAATATTGCCTGTTATATTAACAGGCATAAAAGAAGATTATATGACAGCAAAAATTCTATAATTTCGATTTTTTAACAGCATTAATAATTGCTTTTTCTAAAACATCGGCTGCAAGCGTACCGACAACATTTATGTCCGCACTGACATCACCGCATGAAAGGGCATATGTGCTGTCGCCGTCAGCAGAGGTGTTAATGGGCTTGATTGCCCGAACCATGCCATTTTGCGCCATTGCTGCAATCCTTGTCATCTCTATTTTATTAAATGAGGCATTAGTTATCACCGCTGCAATCGTTGTATTTCCGGTAAACAGCTTTTGCATAGGTTTATAGCTTTTATACATATATAAGCAGCTATCTGCGAAACCATTTTTTTCATCGTTGAGCATTCCGCTAATAATTTTACCGTCTTCGTAGACATCTCCCAAGGCATTTACTACGGCAATTGCACCAACCTTTAAATCGCCGAGCTGTAAGGCAAAAGCTCCAAGACCGGATTTCATCATATATTCCGTTCCACGAAGTTTTCCAACAGTTGCCCCTGTGCCACAGCCGTGGCTACCTTCTTCAAATAATCCTGCAAATGCATTTTTAGCCGCTTCATAACCCATTGCCTTGTCAGGGCGCACGTCCTCACCTACAGCAAGGTCAAAAATACAAGAAGCACACACAAGGGGAACCTTTGCAACACCCGTGTCAAAACCAATGCCAAGTTCTTCAAGGTATTGCATAACACCGCCAGCACTGTCAAGTCCGAAAGCACTTCCTCCGCTTAATGCAACGGCGTGTATTTTGTCTGCCGCCGCAGTGGGTGACAGCAGATTTGTTTCACGTGAAGCAGGGCCACCGCCGCGAATGTCAACACCGCATGGCGCACCGTCGGGGGCAATTATTACCGTTACCCCTGTTTTGCCTTTTGTGTTTTCAGCATTACCGATTTTTATGTTTTCAATTTCGGTAATCTTTATTTCTTTCATAAAATCACCTGTTTGCGTATTTATAAACGGAACGGCTAATAGCAGTTCCAACAATAAAACATGTAACAGCCTCAATCAGGCCGTTTATACCAACAAAAGCAATTACAAAAGAAACAACAGAAAGTCCCTCCGGATTTAAGCTTTGTATAAATTCCGTCCTTCCGAATGAAAGCATAAGGGCTGTCATAAAAAGAACAGTGTTGAGCAAAGCACCGGACAGTGATGCTACGCTGAATGAGACAAAATCAGCAGATTTGCCTTTTAAAGCTTTGAATATAACACCGCACAGCCAACCCATCAATACTCTCGGGAAAAAGCATACAATGAAAGTAAAGACGGGATTAATGCCAAGAAGCATAGTGCCAAAGCGACTTAATCCAAAACACTGAATAAAGCTTGTAATACCGAAAATGCCCCCCATAAAAGCACCTGCAACCGGGCCAAGAATTATTGCTCCGATTATTACAGGTATTGTTAATAGAGTTATTTCGAT
>CAZUVQ010000016.1:22185-24254 GCA_964623915.1 uncultured Oscillospiraceae bacterium | reverse complement strand
AAAAGTAAAAAAATCAAGTAAAATCAGCGAAAAACAGGTACTGTCCGTTGATTTTTGGTAATAAAATTTGACAGTACCGGCGATAACTGGAGGAATTTAATTATGATTAAAACAAATATTTGGAGCAAAAAAGCCTTATCCTTCCTGCTGACGATGGCAATGATATTCGCTGTGCTGCCAAGGTTGGTGCTACCCGCCTAAGCGGCGGACGGCGACCCATTCAGGGTTTCCTTATACCACGCTTGAGGATGCAGTCGCCGCTGTGCCGGATGGTGGCATGATTACCATGCTGAAAGAGGTAACGGTGGCTAAATCTTTATATACTGATAACGGAATTGTGTTGAATGAAAACAAGTCCTATACGATTGACTTCGGTGGGTACGCACTGCGTTCAGGCGATAACAGCAGAATCAAATATTGCTTACTTAGCATAGAAGGCGGGTCTGTACACCTTAAAAACGGAACCATCCGCGCAAACCGTGATTTTGCACAAAAATACGACACAGACGCAGTTTATGTAAGCGGCAGCACGACGAATGTCGATATTTCCAATATGAATATTATCGGAAGCATTAATGCAATATCAGTTAGTTTAAGCAAGGTAACTATTTGGTCGGGTGAGTTCTCAACTATCATCACACCAGCTAATTGCCTGTATATAGAGAACGGCGAGATCAATCCGGCAGAAGGTTCGACGTTCTCATGGGAGACTCCGGCAAAATTAACGGTAACATCGGCACAGGCTGCCACCCCGCCGACCATTTCAGCATATAGCAGGGAACGCATAAGCGACACACAGGCAAATTTTGGCTTTACTTCTACGAAATTTGGCTGGGCGTACTATCTTATGGAAGAAGACATTTATGCAGTCGTTTCAAAAGAAGACGTGAAAGCGGGAACGTATATCGGTATGGTTAGTGCTTCACAGGAGATAATCAAACCAATAACAGTAACGGCCGGGGCAAAGATTGTTTTCGTCATTGTTGAAGACACGGAGGGCAACATCTCCGAACCGAAAAGAATAGCGGTGCCCGCTTTCATCCCGTATTTTATGGTAACGGGCGGCGGTACTTTCGCCACGCTTGAGAGAGCCGCTGGTGCCGTACCTAAAGGCGGCACGATTACTATGCTATTGGATGCAACGGCGGATACGATGATTGTGTTGGATGTAGACAAGACATATACTATTGACTTTAACGGATTAACGCTGATAGCACAAAGAGGTATGAGGATAGATTCCGGGACGGTATCACTTAGAAATGGAGATATCATTGCCCAACAAGGTTTTGAAGCTGTTTTTGCAGCGAACACTGGTACGAATGTTAATATTGAGAGCGGAGTTTTTACCGCAAACGGAACTGTGATAACCAGCGCTAACGAAGCAACGGTGACGATTGTAACAGGAGAGTTTGAAAATATTTCTGAAATTTACGGCGTTATGAGCACATTAAGCAGCGGTCAAATCGTTTTGGCACCCGGGTCAGTGGCAAGTGTTAACACGTTTGTGAATGTAGAAGATTTATACAGCGTGACGGTGACGCCCGACATAACACATGACGTCATAGCACCCACAGTTGTATCGGTGACCCCTGACGGCACAGGCGCTAATACAAGCGGTTACGTGGCTATCACGTTCAACGAACCAATGGATGATACGGTGCCGGGAACGGTTTCCCTTAACGACACGGAGTTTCTGCAAGAACACAAATGGGACGAACACAGCAGTGTTGTAACTATTCCCTACAACGGGCTTGCGGAGGGCACAACCTACACGGTTAAGATATCCGGCTTCCGGGACACTGCTGGCAATGAGATGAGCGCCGTAACAGAGGGCTACACGTTTACCACTGCCAAAGGCAGCCATACCGTGACTTTGCACAGCGTGGGTGCGGGAGCCGAGGGCGGAGGTGGTTACAGTGAGGGCGATACCGTACACATTAAAGCGGGCGGTCCACTAAGTGGTATGCGGTTTAAAAACTGGACCTCAACCCCCACCGTAAGTTTTGCCGATGCCACCAACCCTGAAACAACCTTTATAATGCCAGCCGGTGCGGTAGAAGTGAAAGCTA
>CAZUVQ010000016.1:0-22175 GCA_964623915.1 uncultured Oscillospiraceae bacterium | reverse complement strand
GGGGAGGATAAACTTACCCTTGGGGAGGTTGAATCCTTCGATGAAGGCAGCAGCCGATATGCTTATATTCCTGTATCCATCAATCTGCCGGACGGTGAAACGAAAATTGGTGCAGTCGATATCAGCGTTAAAACCGGTGCCATGTTTGTCGGCTTTAACAGCAGTGAAAACCTCGTTAAGTTTATGAATAGCAGCAGTCCAGACCCGGAAAGTGCCGCGTTTATGTCGAATGATTTTATTGAGTTTTATAATGAGGTTACAGGTAAAAATTTTGACAGTAAAGCCACAACTCCTCTTTCTGCGGACGGCGTGACAGTCATCTACCTTTACGCAGTTAATCCGACTAATAACGACGACCAATTATATAAAATCACCATCAGCAATGAACCTGAAATATTGGGAATTATGGTCAACGAGAGCGCCGGTTATGTTACAGTACGGCTATCCCGTCCGCTTATCGAAAACGAAACTTTAATAGCCGCGTCATATAACGGCGTAAGCGGCGGTGACCTGCTGAATTTGAAAACCTGTACAGCGGCGGCATTTATACCCGAAGGTGGATATTCCTATAACGTGGAACTCCCCACAAGCGAAGGTGCAAAAAGTGTAAAAATTATGTGGTGGGGCCGAATGAATAGGATTAGGTCGCTGTGTGCAGCGCAATCGGTTAGCAAAAATGTCACTTGGTCGGAATTCTTGCAAAAGACTGATTGATTGCCGCATAACAAGTTAAAAAACACAGAAAATAAAAGTTGCCGAACCGACCACAAAAAATAATATTTTGCTATTGACTTATCTGCTAATTTGTTGTATCATAATATCTGGCTTGAAATTAGCAGGCGTGGCGGAACTGGCAGACGCGCTAGACTTAGGATCTAGTGGGAAACCGTGCAGGTTCAATTCCTGTCGCCTGTACCAGACACATTAAAAAGTCTTGAAAACTCTATGTTTTTGAGGCTTTTTTCATGTTTTAAATCTAATTTAGATTTTGTTTTTAAAAATGCTTATTAGGCATAAATTTAATACTAAAGTTTAAACGATAAAAAATTATTATAAGGGGTATTGACATTTCGTAGTATATATGATAGAATTAAATTCACAAAGACAGCTTACGTTCTTGATTTTTGTGGATTGGTTAACTTAGTTTTACATGAAAAAAACTTAGAATTTTAAAAATATAAAAACAGTGTTGTCTATTTGACGCTACTGTTGAAGAAAGTGGGAATACAAAATGATAGAAACACCTATTTGCCAAAGTTGTGGTATGCCTATGGAAAATGATGAACAGAAAGGCTCGGAAGCCAATGGAGAAAGTTCGCAAAAATATTGTACTTACTGCTACCAAAACGGCAAGTTCACAGGGGACTTCACAGTTGATGAAATGATTGAAAGCAACCTAAAATTTCTTGATGAATGGAATAAGGGTACAGGACAAAATTTCACGATAGATGAAGCAAGAAAACAGCTAAAGGCGTATCTTCCAACATTGGAGCGCTGGAAATAGTATTAAATTTAAATAAAATACCAAAAGAGCAATCGGGAAAAATCCCGGCTGCTCTTTTGCGATATTAGGTGATTAGATTTTTTATATGAAATCTGTAAAAAAATTATTTGCATTTTTGTTTATATGTGTTATAATAATTAATTAAATGGAAACCCCATTAATTTATTATTTTTTAGTGCTGATTAGGATTGATTTTTCGGCATATGAAAGGAAAGGTTTATATTATGGAAAGAGTATTTAATTTTTCGGCAGGCCCTTCAATGCTACCGTTGGAGGTTCTGAAAAAAGCTCAGGCAGAAATGCTTGACTGGGGCAATACGGGTATGAGCGTTATGGAAATGAGCCACAGGTCAAAGCCTTTTGAAAGGATTATCGGTAGAGCAGAAGAGCTTTTACGCAAACTTATGGATATTCCTGAAAATTACAAGGTTATGTTTTTACAGGGCGGCGCATCAACTCAGTTTGCAATGGTTGCATTAAACCTTTATAAGAAAAGTATGAGTGCTGATTTTGTTATCACAGGTCAATGGTCAAAGAAGGCAGCGCAGGAAGCCGAAAAATACGGTTCTGTCAGAAAAATTGCTTCAAGCGCAGATAAAACTTTTTCTTATATTCCAAAACTTGACAGCAATACTTTTGATAAGAATGCGGATTTCTTCCATATTACTTATAACAATACAATTTACGGAACGAGATATACGGATTTACCTGATACCGGCAAAGTTCCTCTTGTTGGGGACATTTCATCGATGATTCTGTCTCAAAAGCTTGATGTATCAAAATTTGGGCTTCTTTATGCAGGCGCGCAGAAAAATATTGCACCCGCAGGCCTTACAATAGCAATAGTTCGTGATGACTTGATTTCAGAAGCATTGCCCGTTACACCTACAATGCTTCAGTACAAAATTCATGCAGAAAACGGCTCATTGTACAACACACCACCGGCTTATTGTATTTATGTCTGTAAGCTTGTGCTTGAATGGATTGATGAAATGGGCGGCCTTAATGTAATGGAGAAAATAAACATCAAAAAAGCATCGTTGTTATATGACTTTTTAGACAACAGCAATATGTTCAGCGGTACAGTTGTACCTGAAGACCGTTCGCTTATGAACGTTCCTTTTGTGACAGGGGATGAAGAGCTTGATGCCAAGTTTATAAAAGAATCATCTGCAGCAGGCTTTGTAAACCTGAAAGGTCACAGAACTGTGGGAGGTATGAGGGCAAGCATTTATAACGCAATGCCGGTTGAAGGCGTTGAAAAGCTTGTTGATTTCATGAAAAACTTTGAAACAAATAATAGATAGGATGAGTTGATAATATGTTTAATATAAAGACACTTAATAAGATTGCTCCTGTGGGAATAGATTGCTTTGATAAAAAGGAATACAACGTTGGGGAAGATGTACAAGACCCTCATGCTATTCTTTTGAGAAGCTTTTCCATGCACGAAACACAGCTGCCCGAATCACTTCTTGCCATTGCACGTGCAGGCGCAGGTGTAAATAATATTCCTGTTGAAAAATGCTCTGAAAAAGGAATAGTTGTTTTCAACACACCAGGTGCCAATGCCAATGCCGTGAAGGAGCTTACGATTATGGGGCTTTTCATGGCATCCCGTAAGGTTGCGGAAGGAATTATCTGGACAAAATCTTTAAAGGGAGAACATGAAGTTGCAAAGCGTATAGAAAAAGGTAAAGGCGCTTTTGTTGGCCCTGAAATTGAAGGGAAAAGGCTTGCTGTTATTGGTTTGGGTGCAATAGGAGTTATGGTAGCAAATACGGCATTTCATCTTGGCATGGATGTAACGGGATATGATCCTTATATCTCGGTTAAATCCGCACTTGGTCTTTCAAGGCATGTAGCTTTTTCAGCTGACCTTAAGTCGGTTTTGGAGAATGCTGACTATATATCAATTCATGTTCCTCTTACACCTCAAACAAAGGACATGATAAATGAAGAGACAATAGGTTATATGAAAGAAGGGGCAAGGCTTTTAAACTTCTCAAGGGGAGATCTTGTCAGTACAAAAGATATAAAAGTTGCTCTTGAAAACGGAAAAATAGCCACATATATCACCGATTTTCCAAACGATGAGATTTTGGAGATGCCAAATGTTGTTGCCATTCCGCATCTCGGGGCATCAACGCCGGAATCTGAAGATAATTGTGCATTTATGGCTTCGAAGCAGCTTTTGGATTTTCTTGAAAACGGCAACATAGAAAACAGTGTAAACTTTCCAAATTGCGAACTCCCCAAAGAAGGTTTCAGGGTTACTATAGCACACAAAAATATACCTAATATGCTCAGTCAGTTTTCTACAATTCTTGCTGTTGGTGGCAACAACATTGTCCATATGATGAATAAAAGCAAAAAAGAGTATGCTTATACTATTGTTGATTTACAGGAAAAACCGGCAAGTCATGCTATGGAAACCATTGAAGGTATTGACGGTGTGTTATCAGTTAGGATAATAGGATAATATTTTGAAAGGAACGAAAGAAAATGAAAATTGCATTAATTAACGAAAATAGCCAGGCGGCTAAAAATGAACTTATCTGTAACACTTTGAAAAGTGTTGTTGAACCTTTGGGACATGAGGTTTTAAACTTCGGCATGTATTCTGCAGAAGATGAAAATCAGCTTACTTATGTTCAGATTGGCCTTTTATCCGCTATTTTAATAAACTCCAAAGCGGTTGACCTTGTTATTACTGGTTGTGGAACAGGCGAGGGGGCAATGCTTGCTTGCAATTCTTTCCCGAATGTTCTGTGTGGTCATATTGTTGACCCTGTTGATGCATATCAGTTTACTCAGGTAAATAATGGCAATGCAATAGCACTTCCGTTTGCAAAGGGTTGGGGCTGGGGATGCGAGCTTAATTTGAGCTACATTTTTGAAAAGCTATTTGTTTCTGAATGGGGTCTTGGATATCCTCGTGAGAGAGCAGTTCCCGAACAGAGAAACAAGAAAATTCTTGATCAAGTTAAAAAAGTTACCCATAAGGATATGATGACAATCTTAAAAGAAATTGATCAGGATTTCTTAAAGGAAACTGTTTCAGGCGCAAAATTCAAAGAGTTATTCTTCTCAAACTGCAAAGACGAAAATATAGCGAACTATATAAAAGGTATTCTTGCATAAATGTAAAGAGGTTTGTTATGGTTAAATTTGGCAATGATTGGGACGATCTGTTAGCGGTAGAATTCAATAAGCCTTATTATAAAAAGCTTCAAAAATTCCTCCAAAAAGAGTATTCTGAGCAAACTGTTTATCCTGATATGTACGATATATATTCTGCTTTTAAAGTTACAGCTTACAGCAAAGTTAAAGTTGTGATAATAGGGCAGGACCCATATCATGGGGAGGGACAGGCACATGGTATGTGTTTTTCTGTTAAACAGGGCGTTGCCATTCCGCCGTCACTCAAAAACATGTACAAGGAAATAGTAGATGAACTTGGCGGATTTTTACCTGATAATGGGTATTTAATGCCATGGGCAAAACAAGGTGTTCTGCTTTTGAATTCTGTACTTACAGTTCGTGCCGGTGAGGCTAATTCACACAAGGGAAAGGGTTGGGAAACTTTTACCGGTAGTGTGATTGAGCGGCTGAATGCAAGAGAAGATGCCGTTGCTTTTTTGCTCTGGGGAGCTAATGCCAAGGAAAAGCTTGAACTTATTGATACAAAAAAGCACCTGTGCTTAACTGCTGCACACCCAAGCCCTCTTTCGGCATACCAGGGGTTCTTCGGTTGCGAGCACTTCAAAAAGGTTAATGATTGGCTTATATCTCAAGTAAAAAGCCCGATTGATTGGCAGATACAAAATATTAATAGTTAAGAGGCTGTTACAAAATGCACCGACTGCGCAAAGAAACAAAAAGCTTTAAAATACGCCATTATTAGCCTCCCTCGTGTAGAGGGAGGGGGACCGCGTCAGCGGTGGAGGGATTGACCCCTAAAAATTATGAAAAAATACTTGCATATAGGTTAATTATATGTTATACTGTCATGGTTAGAAGTTAGTGTCACTTGGAAAGAGGTGAAAGTAATGAGAGAAGGAATTCATCCAAAATACCAGCAGACAACTGTTAAGTGCGTTTGCGGAAATGTTATAGAAACAGGCTCTACAAAAGAAAATTTAACGGTTGAAATTTGCTCAAGCTGCCATCCGTTTTTCACAGGCAAGCAAAAGCTGGTCGATACAGGCGGTCGTGTTGAAAGATTCAGAAAGAAATTCAATCTTGAAAAATAAAAGCGCAGCCGCGCTTTTTATTTTTTTTAGCAGAAAAATCTCTTCTCATTACATGAGGTCTTTCAGTAATATTTGTGCCGACGCGGGGCGGCAGAATGGAGGATGGTTTATATGATAAAAATTGTTCATTGCGCAGATATGCATTTTGATACTCCATTTTCAGATCTCCCTTCTCACATTGCAAACATAAGAAGGGGTGAACTGCTGACAACATTTGAAAAAATCATAGACAAAACAGCAGAATTTAACGCAGATGTTCTGCTCATAGCAGGAGATGTGTTTGAAAATGAATATGTTTCATTTCAGACTGTTGAATTTTTAAAAAGATGCTTTGCAAAAATAAGCCATATTCCTGTTTGTATTGCTCCCGGAAATCACGATGCAATCGATGAAAATGAGATTTATAATAAGATTGACCTTGGCGAAAATGTAACCATATTCGGCGAGGGAATAGGGTGTGTTACGTTTCGGGATAAAGGGTTTCGTGTTTTTGGGCATGGCTTTTTAAATAAACATGAAGATAGCAGCGTATGGAATAGCTTAACCTGCCCTGATGACGAATACGTAAATATCTTTGTTACCCACTGTAATCTTCCACCATATCGTGAGGAGAGGTTTGCGCCCATATCAAGCGAGATAATTGAAAAATCTGGGATTCATTATTTAGCGGCAGGTCATATACATAACCATGAAGGCATTAATAAGTTAGGCAAAACAACATATGCTTATTCCGGCATTCCCGAAGGTAGAAAGTTTGATGAAGCAGGAGAAAAGGGAATTATAATGGGTGAGGTATCATTTGATGGTGCTGATTTAAGCTTTGTAAGTGTATGTTCACGGCAGTTAATAACGCTAAAATGTGATATAAGCGACTGCCTGACATACGATGATATCCTATCAATAACGCATACACAAAAAAACAATATTTACAGGATTATTCTTACAGGCGAAAAAAAAGAGGGCATTGTATTTGATAGTTTTGTTCTCGAAAAGCTTTTTTCGGAAAAAACATTTTATACGAAAATTATTGATGATACAGCAGGTGCCTCTCAAGGCGAACCGGGGCTTATTGAAAGGGCTTTCATAGATAAGATAGCAATAAAAGACTGCAGCGTAGAAATTCGTGAACTTGCTACAAAATATGCAGTTTCTGCACTTCGCACAAGGCAGGTGAGCAAAAGGTGAAAATTAAATCAATAAACCTCATATCATATGGAAAGTTTAATAACTTTTCTATCGGCTTGTCTGATGGAGTAAATGTTATTTACGGAAAAAATGAGGCGGGCAAGTCCACAATAATGTCTTTTATCAGGGCGATGATTTACGGCTTTTCAGGCAGAGGAGCAAATCCGTCTTCAAATGAGAGAAAAAGGTTTTTGCCCTGGGGCGGCGTGGCAATGAGCGGTGAAATTATCCTCACAGATGAACTGGGTAAAGAAATTCGTGTTTTCCGTGAGTCATCCAAATCACAAGGTCTTGACAAGATTGAAGCAATAGATACAAGCGGTGAAAGAATTAAGTTTGACGGTGAACTTTTTGTTGGGTTATGCGAGGAAGCCTTTACAAAAACATTTTATATTAAGCAGCTGCAATCTGAAATAGCCGGCGAGGATGAAGAAATTGCAAATAAACTAATAAACCTTTCATTAAGCGGTGAAGATGATGTTAGCTACCACAGTGCGGCACAGGCAATTACAAATGAAATAAAAAAATACAAACCACTTCGTGGCAGCGGCGGTCTTTTAGAGGAATTAAAGGAAAAAATCTCTGCCTTAAATGAAGAAAAAGCAAATGCTGAAATACACAGAAAAGCATCATTTGAACGCTCAAAACAAAGTAAGGAACTCTCTTTGGAAATTGAAAAATTAAGAGATGCGCTTTCATCTTTTCAGAAGCAGAAAGAAGAAGCTCAAAAAAGGTTTGCAAATGATAAAACCACCGAAACAAAAATTAAGCTTGATAATATAAAAACATCTTTAAAACTGTCTGAAAATGAGCTGAATTCTTTACAAGAGCAGCTAACAAGCATGAAAGTATTTGAAGATGAGGCTGACAAAATTATTTATGAAGCTGTTGCGGATGAAAAAAATATTGAAGAGAAAAAGATTGAATATGACAGTAAAATAATTAAATATAAAAATAATCTGACTTTTTTGATTATACTTGCCGTATTGTCAGCATTAGCAGGATTTATCATTCCTTTTATATTTATTTTAACTGCAGGTTTAACTGTAACAGTCGTAATGATGAATAACAACTTAAATGCGTATAAAAAGGATTATGAAATTTATTTGGCTGATTATAACAGCATTTTAGAAAAAAACGAAAAAATTAGAGCCGAGCTTAAAAAGTTTGGTTCAGAAAGCCTTATGGAATATACAGACAAGCGTTCCAGATACATTGTTGTAAAAAGCAGATACGATGAATGCCATAAGAAATTCGAATTACAAAGGGTGGAATATGAAAAAAACCTGTCGCAGTATGAAACGGTAATATCACAAAAAAATAATGGGCAAAGTGACAGCGGTATTACACCTGAGGAAATAGCCGAAAAGGAACAGGCAATTCGTGGCAAGCTTGAGAGCGCAATCGAGGAAAAATCAAGAATAGACGGTTATCTTAGTGCAGGCGAACAGGGGAGAAGCCTTGATATAATTGTAACAGAGCAGGCAGAGGCAGTAAAAGAGCTTAATATTGCAGCTGTTGAGTATGAGGCATTAAAGCTTGCAAAGGATACACTTGATGAGGTTTACGCCGATATTAGCAGTGATTTTACTCCAAAGGTAAATGCCCGTGCATCCGAAATTATTTCTGAAATAACAGAAGGAGTTCACAATGAACTGTTAATAGATAAAAAATATTCCGTTACAATGGGCATGGGGGGCATAAAGCAATTAGGTTATTTTTCTGCCGGAACAGCCGACCAGGTTTATCTTTCAGTACGGCTTGCTGTTTCTGATATATTGTTTAAAGGGAAAAACCCTATAATTCTCGATGATGTTTTTCTGACATACGACGAAGAAAGACAAAGAAACACTTTGAAAATGCTTGTAAAACGTGCCGAAAAAGGTCAACAAATAATTATTTTTTCCTGCAGACCTATTGCAGGAGAGGGTATAAATGTGATACAATTATAACTTGGGGGTGGAAATATGAAATACGATGTATTAATTATAGGAGCAGGACCTGCCGGTATTTTTACTGCAATTGAAATGCTCAAAAATAAATCCGATAAGAAAATTATGATTGTGGAAAAAGGTCTTGCCATAGAAAAAAGACACTGTCCAAAGGGAAAAACAAAAATTTGTATAAATTGCAAGCCTTACTGTCACATAACAACAGGCTTTTCAGGTGCCGGCGCATTTTCGGACGGCAAGCTTTCACTTTCAAGTGAGGTGGGAGGAGATTTGCCTGAACTTATTGGTGAACAGCTTGCACAGGACACAATAGATTATACTGATAAGATTTACCTTGAATTCGGTGCAGATTCCCATATTGAGGGTATTGACAACACCGAGGAAGTAAAAGAAATCAGAAAAAGGGCAATTAGGGCGGGTCTCAGGCTTGTGGATTGTCCCATCCGTCATCTTGGAACTGAAAAAGCACAGGCAATTTATAAAGCAATTCAGGACTATCTGCTTGAAAACGGTGTTGAAATATTGTTTGGTTGTCAATGCACAAACATTCTGATTAAGGATGACAAATGCCTTGGTGCAGAAATTGAAACAGGCGAAGGTATACGTGAAGTTTTTGCGGAAAACACAATTGTAGCTACCGGCAGAAGAGGAGCGGACTGGTTTGAGCAGATTTGCACAGAGCATAATATTGCACATCAACCCGGTACCGTTGATATTGGTGTGCGAGTTGAAGTCAGAAATGAGGTTATGGAAAAGGTCAATAAGGTTTTGTATGAATCAAAGCTTATAGGATATCCTAAACCGTTTAAAAATAAAGTCAGAACTTTTTGCCAGAACCCCGGCGGTTTTGTAAGCCAGGAAAACTATGACGGTGGGTTGGCTGTTGTAAATGGTCATTCATATAAGGATTTCAAAAGCGACAATACAAATCTTGCTGTTTTATGCTCACATAATTTCAGCACACCATTTAATCAGCCGATTGCATACGCACAGAAAATAGGCGAACTTTCCAATATGCTTGGTGCCGGTCATATACTTGTTCAGCGTTATGGAGATATTTTAGACGGTAAGCGTACATGGCAAAAAGAGCTTGCATATGCAAACTTGAAACCAACACTGCCCGATGCCGTTGCAGGTGATATAACGGCTGCACTTCCTTACCGTTCAATGATAAATATTATTAATTTTATGCAAGCGGTTGATGAGGTTGTCCCCGGTTTTGCTTCAACGGAAACACTTTTGTATTCGCCTGAGCTGAAGTTTTACAGTAACCGTGTAAAAATGGATGAGAGCTTCAATACAAATATAAAAGGGTTGTTTTCTCTGGGAGATTCAAGCGGATGGACGCGCGGTCTTATGATGTCATCCGTTATGGGTGTTTTAATGGGTAGAAAATTAATTTAATAAAGGAATTTGAAAGTGAAAAATGGAACGACTATTTTAGCTCGTTGAATATCAAATCTATAAAATCGCCTGCTGATTCAGGCGATTTTTGATTTAAAAAAAATATAAATTTTTTTAATGATTTAGCATAAGTATTATAGAACAACAAAATAATTTATGCAATAAAGGGTTTTTCTTGACAAAATTTATATAAACTGTTATTATAAAACAGTAAATTAAAATCAGAAGATTGGAATAAAATAAATGTATAAAGAAGGAAGAAAAATAAAAAATCTCCCTCCAATGATTTTTATGACTCCGTATATTATGCCTAACCGTAACGGAGCTTCAAACCTTTTTTCGGCATCTGTGGACATAACTGAGGCAGAAAAATATTTAAGAACTAAAAGAGCCGAAGGTAAAAAGGGATTGGGAATGATGGATGTTTTCATAGCCGCATACATAAGAACCATTGCTGAATTTCCAGGCGTAAACAGGTTTATAAGGGGACAGAAAATTTATGCCAGAAACGGTATAGATATTTGCCTTACCATTAAAAAGAAGCTTGAGTTATCAGCTGATGAAACCGTTGTTAAATTACCGGCAGAGCCTACGGACACATTAAATGATGTATACGAGAGGTTAAATAGGTTAATTGAGGAAAACAGGCTTGAAGGAGACCAGAATGATATGGATTCTGTGGCAAGGGTTTTAGCTCATATGCCAGGTGTTTTACTGAAATTTATCGTCTGGTTTTTAAAAACACTTGATTATTTTGGTATTTTGCCAAAACATCTCGTCAAATTAAGCCCTTTCCACGGGACAATGTTTTTAACTAATATCGGTTCCCTTGGAATATCGCCAGTTTATCACCATCTTTATGATTTTGGCAATTTGCCCGTATTTTGTTCTATTGGCGCAAAAAGATGCGAATACACAGTAAACTCAAACGGGGATACCGTTATGAAAAAAATGCTTGAATTTAAGGTTGTTTGTGATGAGAGGATATGTGACGGTCATTATTATTCGCGCGTTTTCAAAGCATTGAAAACTTATTTAGAAAACCCATGGCTCCTTGAAAATCCACCGGAAAAGGTTGAGCGGGATTTAGATTAAAACAAAAAGCAGAAAGGATTAGATTTTATGGTTTCAAAAAAGGATTATGAAAAATACAGCAAAGAGGCTTTAAAATATTTTGAAAAGGCAAATATCGCACTTACGCAAGAAGAAAAAAATAATATAGAGGTTGCTGAATACGAGCTAGGCTGTGTTGAAAAAATTGGTCTTGAACTGTTAGTTTATGTCAATACTGACCGTTGCTGCGCCAAGGAGCTTGTTCTCTTGCCCGGGCAGACATGCCCTGAACACCGTCACCCGGAAATTGATGGTGAGATTGGCAAAGAAGAAACATTTCGCTGCCGCTTTGGAGAGGTTTACCTTTATGTAGAGGGCGAAGGCGAAGAAAATATTAAAGCAATTCCTCCACAAGGTAGCGAGGAATACTTTACATGCAGGCATGAAATTGTATTAAAACCGGGAGAACAGTATACAATTTTGCCAAATACGCTCCATTGGTTTCAGGCCGGGCCCGAAGGTGCTGTTGTTTCTGAATTTTCAACAAAGAGCCGTGATGAATTTGATATATATACTGATCCGAGAATTGATGCCGCAAGCAAAAGAACTGTTTAAAGCATAATCTCTTTTCAGTTATTAATTAAAATATTTTGGCAACATTGTGTTAATTTTGAGAAAGATTGTATATTTCAAACGCTGCCATAATAATATATCATATTATTGTATTAAAATTTATAAATATTGGAGTGAATTGTTGTGAATGTTATTAAATGTAAAAATTATGAAGAATTTTCAAAGAAAGCCGCTGATATTTTAGCAGAGCAGATTATAAGCAAACCTGCATGCGTATTGGGCTTGCCCACAGGCTCAACAGGTGTTGGAATGTATGCGTCATTAGCGCAAAGAAATCTTGATTTTGGCAGTGTTACAACATTTAATCTTGATGAATACTATGGTCTTGAAAAAACTCATAATCAAAGTTATTGGTATTTTATGAACAAAAACCTTTATTCAAAGGTTAATTTAAAACCGGAGAATACGAATATTCCTTCCGGAGTAGGTGAAAATATTGAAGAGGCTGCTCATGCTTATGATGAAAGTATAGCAGAAAAAGGCGGCATTGACATAATGGTTCTCGGCATCGGCAATAACGGCCATATTGGTTTTAATGAGCCATGTGAAAAGATGGATGCAAGAACACATGTTGTTACCCTGACAGATAAAACAATTGAAGCAAATTCACGTTTTTTTGAAAGAAAAGCGGACGTTCCCACAAAGGCTGTTACCATGGGGCTTGGCAGCATCATGAAAGCAAAGCATATTCTAATGCTAATTAGTGGAAAAAACAAAGAGCAAGTGACACGGGAGCTGCTTAACAATTTTATTACAACGCAAAATCCATCAACAATGCTGCTTATGCATCCTAATGTAACAGTACTGATAGATGAATCAGCAGTAAAAATATAACAATGGAGGGTTCATACCTGAAATGCAGTACTCTTTAAAAGAAATCATCAAACATTTCTCTACGGAATCATCTATTGAACCTTATGGGGACGGTCATATAAATGATACATATCTGGCTGAGACCGACCCCAAGTTCATACTTCAGAGATTAAACAACAATGTATTCAAACAACCCGAAATGGTTATGAGAAATATCGGGCTTGTTACCGAGCATATACGGAAAAAAATAACAGCGGCAGGAGGCAATCCCGACAGGGAGGGGCTTACTTTAGTTCAGACTCTTGATGGTAAAGATTTTTATAAGGCTGACGATAATAATTATTTCAGAGTATATAAGTTTATTGAGGATGCCACTTCATACAATGCAGTGGAAAATCCGATTCAGTTTTATAACGCCGCAAAATCTTTCGGCAGATTTCAGAATATGCTCTCTGATTTTCCGGCGGACAAGCTTTTTGAAACCATACCGGATTTTCATAATACACGAATAAGATTTAACAATCTGAAAAAGGCAATCGAAGAAGATAAATGTGGTAGGGTAAAGGAAACAGAGGCGGAAATTGAATTTGCGCTTGCGAGGGAATCTGACGTTGATACCATAGTAAATGGCATTTCTGATGGCAGCATACCCCTGCGCGTAACACACAATGATACAAAGCTTAATAATGTTATGCTTGACAATAATACGGGTGAAGGCGTATGCGTAATAGACCTTGACACTGTTATGCCCGGTTCGCTTTTGTATGACTATGGAGATGCTCTGCGCTTCGGGGCATCCACAGGAAGTGAAGATGAGGTTGATTTATCAAAGATTTGGTTTGATATTGAGCTTTTTACATTTTTTACAAGAGGTTTTTTAGAAGAGCTTGGCAGTGTTATAACAAAAAGAGAGCTTGAGCTTTTGCCCTATGGTGCAAAAATCATGACATATGAATGCGGTATCAGATTTTTGACAGATTATTTAAGTGGCGATACATACTTTAAAATTCAACATGAAAAGCATAATCTTCACAGAGCGAGAACTCAACTAAAGCTTGTTTCGGATATTGAAGAAAAGATGAAAACTATGAATGGCATTATTAATGATGAAATTTCAAATTTAAGGATATAATAAAGGCGCGGAAAAATTCCGCGCCTGTGTTTTAACCTGACAATCAGCAGCAGCCCGAGCCGCCTTTGTTGTCACAACAGCAGAACAATACAAAAAGGATAACTAATATCCATATACAATCATTTCCGCCATTGAATATGTTGCCGAGATTGTTACAACTCATAATTTACCTCCTTAATTAACAGCTTCCATTGTTGTTGCAGCAGAACAAGAACAGAAGGATAAGAATAATGATCCAGCAACATGAATCGTCATTATGGCCTAAGAAACCCATAGATTACTTACCTTTCTGCCGCTTCGGCATGCGGCTTTGTATTGGCTCCACCCACCCTGCCGATTAGGTGGTTAACGGAGGCACAGATGCTTTGGAAAATTTTAATAATTTGTAAATATTTTCTCTTTGCATCTTCAATAATATAATATGTTGTGTTATAATAAGTGTTACAATTATGACGGAGGTTTTTTTTATGAGAGTACTTGTTTTGACGGTTACAGCAGGACAAGGCCATACTGCCACGGCAAATGCTGTCGCCGAAGGGCTAAAAAAACGTGGTGTTGATTGCAAAGTATTAGATGCTTACAAATATATAAATTCCGTTTTAGCGGATACAATAGAGAAAAGCTATCTTCTCAGTATACAATATATTCCGAAAACATATGGAGCGATGTATTCGCTATTTGAAAATAAGAAAAAACCCGCCGAATTTTCATTTCTGCCCATAACTAATAATTTTCTTTCTGCAGGTAAAATGATAAAATACATTGAGGAGTATCAGCCGGATATTGTGATATCAACCCATATTTTTTGCGGAACTATTATGACATATCTTAAAAAAGTGTTTCCTCTTATTAAAACCATAGGTATTGTCACAGATTTTACATTGCATCCCTTCTGGGAGGAGACAAACCTTGATTATTATGTGGTGGCCAATCACCTTCTTATAAATCAGTGTAATAAAAAGGGAATACCAAAAGACAAGGTTTTGACAACAGGCATACCGATTAGTGACAAATTTTCAAAAAGAATGCCTAAGCAGCAAGCGAGAGAACAGCTTGGCATAGAAAACAAGAACACAATAATGTTCATGATGGGAAGCATGGGTTTTGGTGATATGCCATCAGAAATTTATACCATGGACAAGTTGGAGCTTGATTTTCAGGTATTGTGTGTATGCGGAAGAAATGAAACAGCTAAAAAGAAAATTAGTGCTTTGAAAACTAAACATAAAATTTATTCCTACGGGTACGTTGATAATGTTGACCAGATGATGGATGCCGCTGATTTTATAATCACAAAACCGGGTGGGCTGTCGATGAGTGAAAGCCTTGCGAAAGGACTTCCGACGTTGCTTTTAGAACCAATACCAGGGCAGGAGGACAGGAACAGGGAGTTTTTCTTAAACAATGGTATATCAATGGCAATCACAAAAACCTTTCCGATAGATGAAGCCGTATACCAGATGTTTTCAAACGAATGGAAAATGGAGAACACCTCGGCCGGTGCCGAATATATTGGAAGGCCAAACGCAACAAGTGATTTATGTGATTTTGTATTAAAATTGGGGGATGACTAAATGATAAATGATAACATATTTATTGTAATTGATTCAAAGTTTAAAAATATTCGTTTCTCGGTGAATTTTTACACTCCAATATCAAAGGAAAATGCAACCTACAATCAGCTTCTTTTAAAGGTTTTAAGCAGCGGATGCAGTAGGTATCCCACGATTTCGGATATAAACAGAAGATTGGCAACTCTTTACGGGAGTAAAATGTTTACATCTGTCAAGAGAATTGAAAATAACTTCAGTTTTTCTTTTGTTTTTGATGTGTTATGTGAAAAATATTCTGATAAAAGCACAACAAATGAAATCTTCAGCTTTGCAAAGGAGATATTAACTAATCCTTTGGCAAAAAACAATGCGTTCGATAAGGACATTGTTGAAAGAGAAAAAAATATACTAAGGCATGAGATAGAGGCACTTATCAATGACAAAAGAAGATATGCCAATAAGAAATGCATAGAAATTGTATGCGGTGATGATGAGTATGGTGTAAACACTCATGGATATATAGATATTCTTGATAAAGTAACACCTCAGGAGCTTTACAGCTATTATCTATTTATAATTTCTAAATGCTATGTTAAAATTTTCGCTGCCGGTAATGTTGATGTTCATGAATTTAAAAACGAAGCCACGGCTTTGCTTGATTTATTTGGTGACGGTAAAATTGAAAAAACCGGGTTTTTACCCATACCATCATCCCTGCGTTTTGAAATGGAAGAAGCGCAGATAACACAAGGTAAGCTTGTTATGGCATTTGTTGTCGGTGAGGATGCGAAAAAGCATGAATACACTGCAATGGTTTTTGATGGAATGTTCGGTGGTACTGTTGTATCTAAACTTTTTAATAATGTAAGGGAAAAAATGAGCCTTTGTTATTATGCATCATCTGCACTTATCAAGCAAAAAGGTCTTATATTAGTTCAGAGTGGTATAGACTTTGAGAATTATGAAAAAGCAAGAGATGCAATTTTTTCTCAGCTTGAAGATATCAAAAACGGTGTTTTCACCGATGAGGAGCTTATAAATGCTGCTGTTGCGGTGGAATCATCCGTGCTGTCTGTAAAAGATGAAAACACATTGTTGCTTAATTTTTATGAAAATCAGGCAGGAGAAGAAGAAATTTTAACTCCCGAAGAGACCGCATCAAGAATTAAAGATGCAGCCGTCAGGTCAGATATAACCCTATTTGCACAAAAAATCAAGCCTGATACTGTGTTCTTTCTTAAGGGGGAAAAGTAAATGGACAAAATAATTTATGAAAAATTAGGGGAAACACTCTATTATGCAGTTGCAAAAAGCGGGCTGAGGGTTTTTGTTGTACCAAAAGCAGGCTTTTCAAAAACATATGCGTTATATGCAACATCCTATGGTTCAATAGATAATTGCTTCGAAGTCAACAATGAGATAATAAATATCCCGGACGGAACCGCTCATTTTTTGGAACACAAAATGTTTGAACAAAAGGACGGAGGCAATGCTTTTGATGTGTTCGGAAAATACGGTGCATCTGCAAATGCGTTTACATCCTTTGATACAACAGCATATCTTTTTGACTGTCAGAGGGACCAAGATATAATGCTTCGCCATTTGCTCTCATATGTAAACGAGCCGTATTTTACTGATGAAAACGTCACCAAAGAACAGGGCATTATTGGACAGGAAATCAAAATGTATGCTGATGACCCGGGTTGGGTTACCTATTTTAATATGGTAAAGGGAATGTATAAAAGCTATCCTGTAAACATTGAAATTGCAGGTAGTGTAGATTCAATATCCGAGATTACTCCCGAATTGCTTTATAAGATACACCAGAGCTTTTACCACCCCGAGAATATGGTTTTATGCGTTGCTGGAAATTGTGACCCTATGAAGGTTCTTGAAATAGTGGATGAAACTGTGCCTGTAAAACCATACCCTGCGCCAAAGAGGGTTTTTCCAAAAGAGCAGGCCGAAGTAAATAAAATTCAGAATGAAGCAAAAATGAGCGTCTCTGCACCTGTTTTTAATATTGGATTTAAGGAATCGTTTTCGGCTAAGCCCGGCAAGCTTAATAATATTTATTCAATTCTTCTTGAAATTATGTTTGGAAGAACTTCTGATTTTTATTTGCAGCTTTTAAACAGCGGCAAGGTGACATCATTTTCAAAAGGCATTGAGGTGGGAAGAAACTTTGTGTTTGCAGAGCTGAGCGGCGAAGGCGCTGACCCTTATGAGGTAAATGCTCTGTGCCTTACAGAAATCGAAAGAAGAAAAAAAGTTCTGTTTGATGACGAAGAATTTGACCGAGCAAAAAAGCTTCTTTATGGCGGTTTTGTACGAAGTTTAAACAGTGTTGATAGCATAGCATACTCTATTGCATCGGCTGAGTTTTCCGGTTATAAGTATTTTGAAAACGCACTTGAAATTATGAGTGTTTCACGAAAAGAAGTTGAAGATGTACTAAAAGACGGCTTTACAAGATATTCGGTATCTGTCACAAAGCCAAAGGAGGTCACCTTATGACAGTTATAGATTTCCCGGGGCTTGGGCTGCATTTTGAAATTGACAAAATTGCATTAAAGCTGCCTATATTTACAGGTGGCATAAGATGGTATGCAATTTTTATTCTGACGGGTATTTTATTGGGTGCTGTTGTAGCAATAGGCGAATACAAGAAAAAAGGTGGTGACCCCGACCATTTTTATAATTTGTTATTATTAGGGATGCCTGTTTCAATAATATCCGCAAGGCTTTACTATGTTATTTTTTCCTTGGATTCCTACAGGGAAAATCCCACTGATATATTTAAAATATGGGAGGGCGGTATTGCTATTTACGGCGCAATAATAGGTGCCGCAATAGTACTTGTGATGTATTGCCGAAAACGTAAACTGAGTATACCCTTTCACTGTGATTTTATTGCTTTTGGATTTATGATAGGACAGATAATAGGGAGATGGGGGAATTTTGTAAACGGAGAAGCATACGGACGCCCAACCGATCTCCCATGGAGGATGATAGTAAACGGTGTTGTGGCTCACCCTACGTTTCTTTATGAGTCACTTTGGAATCTTGTTGGATTTATAATTATCTGGTCATTGAGAAACAAAAATAGTTTTGATGGTAAATCCGCCTGTTTTTATCTCATTTGGTATGGGTTGGGCAGAGCGTGGATTGAATTGCTGCGCACAGATAGCCTTATGCTCGGTTCTATGCGTGTTTCGGCCTTGCTATCCGTTGTTATTGTTGTAACAGGTTTAGTATCATTTTTTATTATCAGAAGGTCACAAAATAAGAAATTAAACTGATATTTTACATAAGAAAAACCCTTATATTAAAAAAGCGTGACAAAATAATAAATACCTTGACTACGTATATATCAAATGATATAATAACTTTGCATAAAAAATCTATTAGGAGGATAAATGCAATGAAAAAAACAAAAAGGTTTTTATCGGTTTTAATTGCAATAACAGTTCTTTTTTCTCTTGTAACTGTGTTTGCAAATGACGTCAATCTCACCGATGTTGACGAATCTACTCTTACAGGTAAAGCTGTAAAGGAACTGATTAACTACAATATTATTGATGGTTATGAAGATGGTACATTCAAACCTGATAACACGATTACTCGTGCTGAGGTTGCAAAGATTATAGTTTCTTTCTTAAATCTTTCCAATATAGGTGCGGACAATCTTGATTCAGGATTTCCTGATGTGGACTCGGCATCGCACTGGTCAAAGAAGTATGTGCGTTTAGCCGTTGATAAAGGTATTGTTCTTGGTTATGAGGACGGTACATTTAGACCCGACAACCCTGTAAAATACAGTGAGGTTGTAAAAATGGTCGTTTGTGCTTTAAACTATGGTAGCATAGCTGTTCAGCGCACAACTCCCGGCTCGGTATGGTATGCCGGATATGTTTCTGTAGCTGCTGAAAAGGGCATATTAAAAGGTGCATCAATAAATAGCCAGGATGACCCGGCATCTCGTGGAAACGTAGCTGTTTTAGTTTATAATTCACTTGAGGTTGTTCCTGCGAAAGAAGTTATAAATTCTTCAGGAGAGGTTTCTGTTGTTGTTGACAGCAAAGGTAAAACAGCACGTGAGGATTTCCTTGAAGCAGAAAAAATCGATGGTGTTGTCACTGCTGTACCTCAGACAAGTATTTATGACGAAAATTCCGGTCTAAATCGTAGACTTATAAAAGTCAATGACGGAAAAGAAGAAAATATTTATAGAGTTCCTGCAGAAACAGATACTTATTCGCTGTTGGGCTACAGGATCTCTGCCGACATCAGAACTGATGCATTGGATGATTATTATAGTATTACAAATATTCGGAAGGTTGCGAAAAACAACATTACCGTAATTTCTCCTGAAGATTTAGGTAATCTCTCAACCTCAAGCATCTCTTACTGGGCATCAGACAATGATAAAAATAAAACAAATACTAACTTTGATGTAAATACCACTTTTATTTTTAATGGTAAGTACTGTGATGCTGATGACTTGACTGATGAAGATTTGAGTATTAAATCCGGTAGGGTAACTATCCTTGACAACAATGATGACGGAAACGTTGACGTTGTATTTATTGATTCTTATAAGGTTGTTGCTGTTAAACAGATGAATACTGACAGCACAACAGATTTAAAGAAGATATATGCTCTTTATGGAGAAGGGGATATTGTAATACCCAATAATGCAAAATATACCACAATTAACAATAATGGTACTATGGTAACAATCAAAGATAACTTCTCGGTTTCTAAATATGATATAGTAAATCTCAGGGAATCAAAGGATAAAGATGTTTTTGATTTGACAATTACAAAGGATATGGTTGAAGGCTTTATCACATCTAAACCCAGTGACTACAAGATAGTAATAAATGATAAAGAATATGATATAGAGTATAATTTTCTTGAATATACAGGTGCGGACAAGCCAACATTGAATGTTGATTCCAAGGTAAAAAGAAAAGTGCATAGAGATATGTTTGGTAATATTGCCTCTGTGGAACCTACTTCAACTGCTGGTACACCCGTATATGTAGGTTATATTGTAAAAGCAGATAAAGAAGGCGGAATAAGCGGTATCGCACAAATTAAGCTTTATGGAATAGCAGGTTCTACAGGAGACAGAACCTATTCGCTTGATAAAAAAGTTAGAATAGATGGCAAAGATATCTCTGATTACAGTAAAATGCTTGAAGCGCTCGAAGCATCAGCACTCGCCGCAAATGAAGGGAAACCGGAAGAAATAAAAACAGGCACATATTCACAGCTTATT
Organism: uncultured Oscillospiraceae bacterium; assembly: GCA_964623915.1. Lineage (GTDB taxonomy): Bacteria > Bacillota > Clostridia > UMGS1883 > UMGS1540 > CAZUVQ01. The sequence continues at coordinate 1,403 of CAZUVQ010000016.1, read as the reverse complement.
AAGTATACTCTAAACGGCGGTTTAATAGATACAATAGATACTATAGCTGCAAACACCTCCGTATCGACTGATGACCTTGAACAGACACTGCCTTTCCCTGGTTCACCAAACAAAGTTGACGGTGGTTACAAGTATCAAAGCGGTGTTAATACTTTTATTGGTTTAAATGGTTCTACTGTTATTAAACTGAATTCAACAAACAAAATATTATCAATAAACGGAGATTTAAAAGATATTAAATCGTATTCAACGAGAACAAATAGCTCATTTAGCACAGGTAAGGTTTATTTTGTAGAAGCTTATAACCTTAATACGGTTGGAGAGGCACGATACATTATTGTGTACAACAATGCTGCTATAGGTGATGCCTCGTTCAATGATGACTCTCCGGTTATAATAACAAGTAAATTATCCGGAGTTTCAGAAGCAGATAAGATTGAAGGCTGGAATTTCAAGACAAATGAATATATCAACGAAATTTTATCAGACTCTGTAGGCCTATTTAATAGCAGTCTTACAACGGGTGATATATTCAGATATACAACTGACGATGATGGCAGAGCTGATAAGATTGAAGTTATGTTAGATTACAACAATGGTTTAATCACTCTTTTCCCTGACGGTAAAGGTAACAATGCAATTGACCCTCAGGCCACAGCAGCTGATGCAAAAAAAGCAAGAATAGTTCAGTATGATGACAACAGAACAGCTGTAGATTCACAATGCACATTAATATACGGCACGGTTATTGACATTAACGAGGACAACAGCAGAATGTCTGTTACAACATCGCTTGCATCAGATACTGACTTCATCTCATCAAAAGCTGACCTTATGGGTTCTATCAAAGATACGTATAATGTAAGCAATGCTAAGTTCTATGTTCTTAATACAAATGCTGCAAATAATAGTGAAATTATAAAAGGGGAAAACACAATAACTATAAATGAAATAAGGACGCTTGCATCAATTTCAGGCGAAAGTAAAATTACAGAAGCATCACAGGTGCTAATGTACTATGCAGGCACACAAATAAAAGCAGTAATAATTATTAAATAATTAGAATAAAATTAAAGAGGCCGCCGGAAACGGCGGCTTCTTTTTAGTAAAATTAAGGTGATAAAATGAGTTTTAATATTGTGCTTCACGAGCCGGAAATTCCGCAGAATACCGGCAACATTGCAAGAACGTGTGCAGCTACAGGCAGCAGACTTCACATAATAAAACCTATGGGCTTTGAAATCGATGATAAAAAATTAAAGCGCGCAGGGCTTGACTATTGGTACCTTTTGGGTGTACAATATTACGAAAGCATTGAGGACTTCTTTGCGAAAAATCAAAACATCAGGTTTTATCTTGCATCTACTAAAGCTGCAAAAACCCACTCTGAAACAGCTTTTCGT
>CAZUVQ010000015.1:22024-24830 GCA_964623915.1 uncultured Oscillospiraceae bacterium | reverse complement strand
TAGAAGTCAACTTTACAAATTTACGGTGCAACAATGTGAAAAACATGGTATTAAACTGTCGAATAACAAATGCGAAATTGGACACTATTGGGATATCCAATCAGAAAATTGGCAGACTTTGTTCGGTAACCCGCTCTGTATTGATGGGAAACAAATATTGTTAGTTCCCAAAATTATTGTAAGAAAGAAATTTATTGTCTCCACCGGGCAATATATTCAAAAACATGTGTTAACGCACCGCCATTCGTATCACCTTGATAAAGGAACAGAATTATGTCATCAAAAGTATAGTAAACAGAAAGGATACTATTATGATCCACCAACAAAAAAAAAACTTTATAAACACGAAGTTAAAGGTAAAGATCACAAGGAGTTTGTAAGGAATTTTGCAGAAAAACATCCGCCTGCTTCCTTGCTCCTCCTTTTTCGCAAAAAGGCTTGCTCGGTTCACCTGTTCGATTGCAAGAGCACTTCACGACGGTTCACTGTCGCTACCACCTTTTTGCGAGCACGTTTTTTCGGTTCATGGGATCTAAATTGAAGTCCTTTCCAACTTACAAGTCGCTTGAAAAAAGTATTTCGGGTGGTTTTATTTTGATTTAGCATTTATATTTGAATACTATTGTTTTTTTTAAAATATATGTGTATAATAGTAATAACATAATTGTTTATTATTTTTAAACAATGAACGAGATACATGTATTTGAAAAATTCCGAGGTTATTTGGTAAGAAGACCTCTTGATGCAAAATTAACAAATTTTAAATTAACTCAAAGTAAATCACAAACCATGATAAAAGGATGGCAGAGTAATGAAAAACGGAATTAATTGGATAGAAAAATACTTATCCAACAATGGCAAGCTTGATAAAACCGATAATTTATACAGAAAAGTATATCTTTTGAACACCGTGCTTACTATTTTGTTGGTGATTTGCCTTTTGTTTGTTTTTTTTGATATTATATTCTTCAAAATGTACGGTACAGCGATACTAAATGCCGTGTCCGTTGTTTTTGCCTTATTTACATTGATATATTTCAAAAAAACTAATAAATATCGACTTTCTGCTTACATTTCTGTAGTCATTCTGTTTATTAGCTTGGCAACTTTTTTTCATATAGAAGAAAATAAGCATTATGTATTTTATTGGCTTGCAATTTTACCACCCATTACATACTTTTTGTTAGAGCGTAATGCGGCAAGGATTGTTTTGGGTTCGTTTGCTGTTTATTTTGCATATTTCATCCTTATCAATAAAGGGAGTTGGACTCCGGCAGAATTTGACATGCAGTCAGTAGTAAATCTTGCTGGGGGCACGATAAGCTTAGTCCTTATAATATCATATTTTGAAAAAAGCAGGAAGGAAGCATGGGAAGGCCTGGAAAAAACTAATATACAATTGGGAATCAAACAAAATGAACTCCGTTTAATTTTAGATTCAGCAGCTGAAGGCATATATGGTATCGATTTGAGTGGTAATTGCACATTTTGTAACAGAAGTTGTATAAAAATTTTGGGATATAAGAAACAGACAGAATTACTTGGAAAGAATATGCACCGGCAAATCCATCATACCAGGAAAGATGGAACACCTTTCCCTACGGATGACTGTAAGATTTTTCAAGCTTTTATCAAAGGAAAAGGCTCCCATGTAGAGGATGAAGTTTTTTGGCGCGCTGACGGTACTTGCTTTGATGTGGAATATCATTCATATCCAAAGATAAAAAATGGAGAAATTATAGGTGCCGTTGTAACTTTTTCAGATATAAGCGAGCGCAAACGGAAAGAAGCAGAAATTCATTATCTCAGCTGTTACGATACACTGACCGGACTTCAAAACAGACGATGTTTTGATGAAAACCGTCATAAAATCGATATCCCCGAGAATCTTCCCTTATCTGTGATTTTTGCTGATATTAATGGGTTGAAGATGACTAATGATATATTTGGTCATACAGCTGGGGATGAGCTGATAAAAAAATCATCTGAAATTTTGAGGCAGGTCTGCAGGCAGGAAGATGTAGTTGCTCGTATCGGCGGTGATGAGTTCGTCATACTGCTGCCCAAAACAACCAAGGAATATGCAGAAAAAACACTTGCGCGAATCAGGGCTGGGTTCGCAGATGCCCATATTGAGGCAATAAAGTGCAGCATTTCTCTTGGTCTTTATACGAAACAAAGTCCGGACCACTCATTAGAAGAGATTATGGCTAATGCAGAAAATGCAATGTATAAAGACAAGACGATGAATCGCCAAACGATAAACAAAGATATAATAGATACCATAATATGGACACTACATGCAAAAAGTGACATAGAAAAACAACATTCGATAGCAGTCAGTGAGTTATGCGGCAAGGTAGGTGCAGCATTACAGCTTTCTGAACCTAAAATCAACAAATTAAAACGAGCCGCATATTTACATGATATTGGAAAGATTATACTTGATAGAAATGTCTTAACAAAAGCAAAATTAACAGATGAAGAAAACGAAAAAATGCAAGAGCATATTGTTGTCGGGTATCGGATATTAAATCTTTTTGATGATACGCTGGATTTGGCGGAATATGTTTACGGTCATCATGAAAGATGGGATGGTACGGGCTATCCGAGAGGTCTCAAAGGTGAACAAATTCCTTTAATTTCAAGAATTATTTCAGTTGTGGAAACCTACGACCGTGTGTTAAACAGAGGAAGACTGCCTGTAGAAGAACGACAGCAGACGGCTGTAAAAATTATTAAAGAAGGAGCAAATACGCAGTTTGATCCTAACATTGCAGAAATATTTGTGCGGTTGATAGGTGAA
>CAZUVQ010000015.1:17719-21924 GCA_964623915.1 uncultured Oscillospiraceae bacterium | reverse complement strand
GAAATGCAGCATTTCCTTTACCTGTCGCATGGGCATATTTTGGGATTTATCAGTCCTTGAAGTCACCCGAAGGATATAATGGAGAATTTGTAATTTTGCAGATGATATCAATTGCAGGAATAGTAGTGTTAATCGGTGCGGCGGCCTTTCAATTTTATAGAAATAAGTTTTCTTTGTTGCCCATATCAAATATTAAAACGACTAAGGCTTAATTAAAATAATAAACGAAAGAGGGATTGCTTTGTTAAAAGAATTCAAGAAATTCATTATGAGGGGAAATGTAGTTGATTTGGCTGTCGGTGTTATCATTGGCGGTGCCTTCGGCAAAATTGTCACATCATTAGTAAATGATCTGATCATGCCTTTACTTAGTTTAATATTGGGAAAAGTGAATTTTACTGATTTAAAGTATGTGTTTACACCCGCCACAGAAGGAGTTGCAGAGGTAGCTTTAAAATATGGTGCATTCATCCAATCAGTGATAGATTTCCTCATTATTTCACTATCAATTTTCCTGGCAATTAAATTATTGTCATCGCTTAAGAAAAAGAAAGAGGAAGCGGAAGAACCGGATGTAGCACCCGAACCATCAAAAGAAGAAATATTACTTACTGAAATCAGGGATATTCTTAAAGACAAGTAAAAGTTTATTAACTTCAATCAAAAATAACAGGTGAAATTTTTTCTTCGGGCAATCCTTTTGTGATAATGTTTCTCACTAAGGTTGCCCTTTTTTCAAGCTCCCACAAATCATCATTTTCTTTATATGTGGCAGGTTTAATAATAATTGGCAGATTACATCTTTCTTTGAGCTCTGAAAGCTTTTCCCTGCCCCTCTTATTTGCGGCGAGTACCCTTATATATGAAGGGTTAAGGTTAATATTCAGGCAATTACCTATTAAAATATTCATCAAAACTCTTTTGATTCTCGAATGCGCGTGACGTTTTGTTTTAATCTCCAAAATCAATTCTTCAAGATTAAATGAGGTTGCCGATTTTATTCTCTCATATAAGCCGTCGGTTGTATCGGGGATAAAAAGACAATCACTTGCCTTAATAAGATACAGTATAATAGCTTCAAAATCTTTAATAAAAACAGGTGTTTCGTCCGTTGTAAACTCCGTAAAAGCCTCGTAAGGTTTCCCCTGAGAAATCAAATTTCTTATATAAGAAGCACTTGCTATATTTTGTGCAGTATAATCGCTGTCATGCCCTGCGCCTATACGTGAAATGCCAATAGGTTTAGAAGAAAAACTATGCTTTTTTATTGCCTTTATATATTCAATGGCAAGTATATTGTTAGGTGTTTTTAAAATCCCCGTGTCAAAGTCAAATGCCTTTGATGCGGCCGATTGGCGTGATGATGCATATGATTTTCCCATTTTCAGGTTTTCTCTGATTACTTTTTTAAATTCTGTGCTTTCGTTTAAAAGGCAGTCAGCTGCCTTGTTTAATTCATCAAGGTTTTCTGTTTCTGTTCCAAAAGAAATATAATCACAATTGATTTCGTTTAAAAGCGTGACGGCTCCGTCGGCAAATCCTTCTGCTGATTTTAGAGAAAAATATGCAGGTAGTTCTATCACAAGGTCAGCACCAAGGCGTACGGCGGCGGCTGCACGAGTGTGCTTAGAAAATAATGCAGGCTCGCCCCTTTGAACGTAGTTGCCGCTCATCACTACGGCAATACACTTGGCACCTGTGATTTCCCTTGTTTTTTCTATATGATATTTGTGTCCGTTATGAAACGGATTGTATTCGGCTACAATACCTGCAGTTATCATATTTGCCTGCCTTTCTGTCCGAATGGAGCTTAAAAAAGAGCTGATTTATCATGTTTTTGAGTATACCATAATATCTTTTATATTTCAATCATTTTGTTCTATACTTTTTAAGACAAGCATATATTTGTACTGGGTGATTAAATGAAAGATGAATTATTTGAAGAAAAACTACCGCTTGATTATTTTGACGATAAATTATCAATGGCACTTGAGCTGGCTTACAAAAAATACAAATATACGGAAATAAGGTTAAAATCATCTTCTCCTGTTTACATTTTATCAGGTAAGCCGCTTATACTTGATTATAACGGAGAAGCGGGCGAAAATCCCCAAAGTCCGTTTTACACAAGTCAGTTCAAGATTAAGGAAATACTTCTTCGTATGTGTCATAATTCAATTTATGCTGTTCAAAATGAGCTTTGCGAAGGATTTTTGACACTTAAATACGGTCATAGGGTAGGCGTTTGCGGAAAGGTAAACAGAGTTGACGGAAAAATCATAAGTATAACAGATTATTCCTCTCTTAATATTAGGATTTCAAGGGAGATTATAGGTGCGGCAGATGTTGTGCTTCCGTACATAGTTGTCGATAATATTCCTTTGAATACGCTTATTATATCTCCGCCCGGCTGTGGCAAAACAACTATTTTAAGAGACCTTGCAAGACAGCTTGCCGGAGGTAAATACACTTTTAGAACAGGAATAGTTGATGAACGAAATGAGATAACATCGGTGTACAGAGGAAAACCATATAATGATGTTGGTAATTTGTCTGACATATTAAGCTTTTGCCCTAAACCGGAAGGCATTATAATGCTTCTTCGGGGGCTCAACCCGGAGGTGATTATAACAGATGAAATTGGTACAGGGCAAGATGAAAATGCAATACTGTCAACAGTAAACTGCGGTGTTAAAATTATTTGCTCGGCACATGGCTATGATGTTGAAGATGTTAAAAGGAGAGAGGGGATATGCCGGTTAATTAATTCAAAGGTTTTTGAAAGAATTATAGTTTTGTCAAATAAAAATGGTATCGGGACGGTTGAAAAGATAATATGATAATAAAAATTTTTGCAATTTTAGTAATAATACTTTTATCAGTATTGCTGGGATATGTAAAAACAACTGAGCTGTCCTGCAGACACTCTGATATTTTGTCTCTTATTGATGCACTCGCATTGCTTGAGGGCGAAATTAAAACAAAAAACAGCGAACTGTATGATGCTTTTTATAAATGTGCGCAAATAGATAACACAGGACTATTTGGGGAGCTTGCAGTATCATCAGAGACAGACGGCGATTTTATGAAACTGTGTGATTCGATTGACAGAAAATTAAGTGATTATAATGCAAAATCAGCATTTTTGTCATTTGTTACCGGCCTTGGGGCAGAGGATACGGACGGTCAGCTTGCTAATATAAAAATATGTAAGGACAGGCTGATGTTTGTTTATAATAATATAGGTTCAAATATTGAAAAGCTTAAAAGAATTTATTTTCTCAGTTTTGCGCTTTGCGGGGTTGCAATCGGTATATTGTTTATTTAACGGAGGAAGTTATGGAAGTAGATCTTATTTTCAAAATTGCAACTGTGGGTATGATTGTTGCACTGCTAAATCAGCTTCTCATTAAATCAGGGCGGGATGAACAGGCAATGCTCACTACGCTGGTGGGAGTTATTGTTGTTGTTACAGTTGTTGTAAGGGAAGTGGGCTCATTATTTCAAACTATAATGTCGGTTTTTAATATATAATACGAGCGGCGTTGCCGCAAAGAACAGCATAAGGAGCATTATGGATATTTTTAAACTATCTGTTTTATCAATTATTGTTTGTTTGCTTTCGGTTACTTTAAAACAGTACAAGCCTGAGTTTTCAATACTTTTATCAATTTCCTTCGGATTGGTGGCTCTTGCCTTTGTGGCCCCTTATCTTGTGGAAATAATAAAGGAGTTCAATTCCCTTGGCAATAAATATGTACAAAGCGATTACATAAGTTTTGTTTTAAAAATAACAGGCATAGCTTTTCTGGCAAGGTTTACTTCCGAAATTTGCCGTGACTGCGGCGAGAGTGCCACTGCCGCAAAAGTTGAGCTTGCCGCAAAAATAATGATACTTGTAAACGCCCTTCCACTCATTTTAAAGTTTATTTCAAGCCTTGAAGGTATAGTGAGATGAAAAAAATTATTCTTATTGTTCTTTTGGTTTTAATTCCTTTAAATGTTTATGCAAATGAGGGCTATTTTGAAAAATTTACTTATGATGAAAACTTAGGCGCAATTAATGAAGGTAAAAATCTTATTGAGGGAAGTGAGCTTTGGGAAAATATATATGGACTTATAGCCTTAGAAGTTCGGGATAACATGATAATTTTAATTGAAATAATAATTATCAGCATAATATATACACTTTTCATGTCAATGGA
>CAZUVQ010000015.1:0-17619 GCA_964623915.1 uncultured Oscillospiraceae bacterium | reverse complement strand
AAGCTCATTGATTCCCGTGCTCGGAAGCGTCCTCTCTGACAGTGCGGAAGCGATTGTGGGTGGGGCAGTACTGCTTAAAAATACAGCAGGAACGGCGGCACTTATATTTATTATCATTTCAATGGTCGTGCCCGTAATAAAGTTATCCGCAATTGTATTTATATACAAAATAGCATCGGCTACGCTTCTGATGATGAAAAATGAATATTCAAGCAATATGCTTTCTGATTTTTCTGATACAATTTGTGTGCTGATAGGCTTGTGTGTTCTGGTTTGTGCAATGTCGCTAATTTCAGTGTCACTGCTAATAAATGCATCGGATATGGGAGTGGGTTTAAGATGATGGATGTAGTTTTAAAAATATGTATATCTGTTGTTGTGTTCGAGGTTATTAAAATTATTACTCCCTCAGGAAATTTTTCAAAATTTACAGACTCGGTATATTCTGTAGTTCTGGTTATTATGATTTTTAATATAGTAACAGGTTTTGACAGCATACCGGCGCTTGATTTTGATATTTCAAGCAATGTTTCTTATGAGGACACATATGAAAAAGATGTATCGCAAGAGTATCAAAAAAGAATAAAAGCGAAGATTTGCGAAAAATGCAAAGCAGATGCCGCAATAGAATTTGACGGATACAGTATTAAAAGCGTTGTATTTGAAGAAGATCCGGGTATCGCTTCAATCAATTATTTAATCAATGAACTGGGAGTTGATAGAAATGACATCACTGTCAGAAAAAATCAATAACTTTTTCACCGTAAAAAAGAATAAAAAGTATATTTATTTAATAATATTATTAATGATAATTTTACTTATTCTGTTCAGTGGAAATGATAAAGACAAAATTTCGCAAGAATCAGTTAAAACTGAATCCTGCTATAACTTTGAAGAGAAGCTTGGCGAAATCATAGCTGAAATCAAAGGCGTTGGGAGGGTCAGTGTTTTTGTCAGTTATGAATCGGGGATTGAAGAGGTTGTTCAGACGGATATTACGGAAAAAACCGATGAGGGAAATGTTGATAAAGACGAAAAAACCGTAATAATCGGCAGCGGAAACAGTCAGAGGCCTTTTGTGAAAAAAGAGCTTTACCCGAAGGTTGTCGGCGTAATAATTGTCTGTGATGGCGGAGGTGATGTCGGTGTCAGGAATAATATTATATCTGCAGTAAAAGCAGTGACAGGCTGCAGCGCCGCGAAAATTGGAGTATTTATAAAGAAATCGGGAGGTAGAGATGATAATAATTAAGAAGAGAAATCTTATTCTGGTATGCATTGCACTGCTAATATTAATGGCAGGTATAATGAATATTTCTTACAGAAGTCAGGAAGAAGCTGTTGCTGTTTCAGAAGAAACACTTGGTGAAATTCATCTTGTATCGGAAGATGAGAGCGGCACAATGGATTATTTTGAAGCGGCAAGGCTTGACAGGGAAATTTCAAGAGCGGAATCAGTTGAAACCCTGAATAATATAATTAACGGGAAAAATGATGAAACTTCAAAACAAACTGCACAGCAAAATGTTTTGCAGCTTACTAACGTTTCAGAAAAGGAAAGCACAATTGAAAGCCTTATTAAAGCACAGGGTTATGAGGATGCTGTTGTTTTCATAAATGAGGATAAAGCTTCGGCTGTAGTAAAATCAAAGGGAATGACGGCAGACCAGGCAACGGCAATAACAGAAATAATTTCTGTTAACTCAAGTATTGAACCAATAAACATCAAGATTACAGAAGTAAATTAAAAATCACACAAATTTGACATTAAGTAAAATTAGTGATATACTAAACTTGTTAGCACACATTAGTGAAGTGGTGCGAACACTACAAATTTATAATAATGTCTAAAGTCACTTTTTTATTAAGGTGACTTTTTTTATAAATACACTTAAATATATACAGTGCATAGTTTTTAAATATAGAGAAAAGGAGGGCGTGAAATGGGAGATAAGAATCCGAAAAAAATGAAGAAAAAGAAGAAAGTAGTACAGGTTGTTATTGAGCAACCGACAGTTGCAACTGAAAAAGGTTCAGTAAAGAAGTCGAATAAATAGTAATAAAAAAACAGTGTTATGAAGGAGGAAAATTTGGAAAAAAAAAGAGTATTGGTCGGCAGTCCGGTTTATCAAAAACCGGAAATATTGCAGGAGTTTCTAACGTCCTTAAAAAAAATAAGCAGGGATAGCATTTCACTTGATTATATGTTTGTTGATGATAACATTGATCAAGGTTCCAGCCGTTTATTGGCAGAATTCAAAAGGGAAAATTCAAAGGTTATCACCGTTTTGGGCAAAGAGGAAGGCATATATTTGTGCAATGATGAATCGCATCATTGGGATGATGATTTAATGTTAAAGGTGGCAAATTATAAAAATTCCATTATTCGATATGCAATAGATAATCATTATGATTATTTGTTTTTTGCAGACTCTGATTTGGTTTTATATCCCGGCTTAATTGAGCACCTCAAAAAAGCAAAAAAAGATATTGTGTCAGAGATATTTTGGAGTCAGTGGCATAATGACAGACCGTTTGAGCCAAATGTTTGGTTGTTTGACGAATATGATTTGGTGCCTAAGCGGTTAGGCGAGGAATTAAGTGATAAAGAGATGGATATAAGACAAACGAAGTTTTTGAACATGTTGAGAATTCCCGGTTTATATGAAGTTGGCGGTTTAGGCGCATGCACACTGATTAGCCGAAAGGCGTTGGTAAAAGGTGTTAGCTTTGAGCCAATCAAGAACTTAACCATACATGGTGAAGATCGGTTTTTCTGTATACGAGCGGCTGTGCTTGGAATTCCTCTCTTTGTTGATACACATTATCCTGCATACCATATTTACAGGGAGCAAGACTTGGAGGGGGTTTCATCTTACGTAACGAAGCATGAAACCGACCTTGCATTTGTACGTCAGTATAAAGAGAGCGGAAATAAAATTACCCTTTCCATGGTTGTGAAAAATGAGGAGGAGCGTTATCTGAAACGAGTACTGAGTAGTCTAAAGGGACATATTGCACAAGCAGTTATTATAGATGACGGAAGCAGTGACAACACCGTACAAATGTGCAGGGAAATATTAAGTGATATTCCCTTGCATATTATCAAAAATAAGCATTCTATGTTTGCAAGTGAAGCATCGCTTAGAAAAAAACAATGGACTGAAACAATAAAAACAAATCCCGACTGGATTTTGAATTTAGATGCCGATGAGCTATTAGAGGATGGTTTTTGGGACAATGCACAGGAACTTATTGATAATAAAAACTATGATTTTTACTCATTCAGGCTATATGATATGTGGAATAAAACCCACTATCGTGAGGATGAATATTGGAATGCACACAGTGTTTATAAAACATTTCTAATGCGATATCAGCCCGGATTCCATTATACCTGGAATGAGATTCCACAGCATTGCGGAAGGTTTCCGGTAAATACGTTCTCATTTCCAAAGGCTGAATCAGAATTTCGTGTAAAGCATTTCGGTTGGGCATCGCAGAAGGACAGGGAGGAAAAGCACAAAAGATATCAACGACTGGATCCGGATGCTATATATGGAATTAGGGAGCAATATGATTCAATTATGGACATGAACCCCACTTTAGTACATTGGGAAGCAGTAGAGATTGTATGAGGATAGAGAAAAAGAAATTAAATGTCGGCGTCGGCTTTGTCACAGGGCGCAAAAATTTTAAAAACGTGGTAAAAACCTATGTCGATAACTGGAATGAATCCGGATTGGTTGATAATAAAAAAATTGCGCTCCATCTGTTTGTCGCCTACGATTTGAAGTATTTCAAAACTAAAGTAAGTGATTACAAAATTACGGATGAGGAAATATTGAATATGGTGGATTCGGCATATTACTTAGGGAATTCTTCTATAACAAATGAAGTGCAATATCTGGTTGAAAAGAAAGTTATCAGTTTAAAAGAAGCTAAATTGATATTTGGTGAAGGCTATGCAATGAAAAGGAATGCGGTTTTGTATTTTGCTTTAAAAAACAAAATGGACTATCTTATTTTTCTTGATGATGATGAATACCCCATAGCCACCATAAAAATCAATGACAGCATGGTTTGGAAAGGGCAGGAGGTTCTGTCAACACATATCAAAAATATTGAAAATGCCGACATGACACATGGACATCATTGTGGTTATGTTTCTCCTATACCATATTTGGATTTCAACGACAAGCTTTCGGAAGATGATTTCAGAATGTTTATTGAAGCAATAAGCAATGATATTATAACATGGGATTCTGTAAAAAAAAAGATGGACGATGGCGGGGTTACCTATGCAGACCTTGATGTCATTAATAGCGAAGTAACAGAGGTTGTTTTGGAAGTAAACAAAATGAAGTTTGTGTCCGGTTCTAATTTGGGATTTAACCTTCAAAATCCGGATAAATTATTTCCTTTTTATAATCCGCCGGGGGCAAGAGGTGAAGATACGTTTCTTAGTACCTGCATTGGAGAATGTGACATTATCAAAGTTCCGTGCTACACGTTTCACGACGGCTTCTCTACTTATGAGTATTTGCTTCTTGGTGTGCTGCCCAATAAGCTAAAAGTAATGAGATGCGATTCCTCGGCAATTAAAAAACGTTTTTTGAAAGCCTGTATTGGTTGGATTCGCTATAAGCCGCTCCTGTTGTATATCACGCAAAGAGATGATTATGAAGCGGAAATCGCAAAAATGAAAGAAAGTCTATCCTATGTTATTCCCAAGCTATGCCGGTATTTTGGGAATGACGAATTTAAAAATATATTGGTAGAACTTGATTTTTACCACACACATGTAGAAGAGCATTTCAAGGATTTTGAAAATACTAAGTCTGCATGGATGAAAATAATTGACTTTTTGAAGAGTCATGAAATGTCTAACAAAAAAGGCGGCAGTGTGAGTAAGAGATACATAGAAACCAAACAATTAATTTAAATAAAAAGCTTGATAATTACAATAATGCGTGGTAAAATGTACAAAAGGAGGTATTTTTATGGAAGATAATAGTATTAAAATAGAAGATAGCGGAACAGTTAAAATATCAGATGAAGTAGTAGCATCCATAGCATCTGTAGCAACTTATGAGGTTGCAGGTGTATGCTCACTCACAGGTGGAATTGCCGGTGGTATTGTTGAACGTCTTGGCGGCAAAAAAAATGCTACAAAAGGCATTAAGGTGGATATAACGGAAGGCGAAGTGAATATTGATATTCATATTCTTGTAGCTTACGGGTTCAGAATTCCCGAAGTAGCCTGGGAGATACAGGAAAAAGTAAAAGAAAAGGTTGAGAATATTACAGGTCTTTTGGTAACGAAAGTAAATATTCATGTAGACGGTTTGAATATTGAAAAACCCGAGCCACCTGCTGAAGTTGAAATCATTGAAGAAGGTATTGAATAAATTAAAGCAGCCGTCGGCTGCTTTAATTTTATGTTACATTTCTGTTAATACGTTGAAAAAATCTTCTTTTTATAGTAAACTGAAGAAAAACGTCAGGAGAATGCTATATGAAAAGATTAGCAGCTATATTTATTTTTGTGACTTTAATTTTCATTTTATGTGCTTCTGTTGCGGCAGACCAGTATAATGAATACATGGAAATTCGTATCGGGCTTTTGTACGGAACTGAAGATGTAAATGAAGTTCGTTTAACAAGTAAGGGCGGTTTTAATATTTGCTTAGGTGAAAACGAAAATTACCAGTACAGGTTTTCAATGCTTGAAGATGAGATTGTAATTACAAAAAGTGGTGATTCTGACTACTTCATAAATGGGAATTACTACATAGCTTCAGGCGGTGAGGTAACAATCAAACCGGCTTACGGGATTATTGGAGTTAATGGTGACGATTACCGTGGCTTTATATGCCTTAAACGAATTGAAGGCAGTGATATGACCGTTGTTAATGTTTTAGGGCTTGAGGAATACCTTTTTTCCGTTGTGGGAAAAGAGATGTCACCCTCGTGGAACATTGAGGCTTTAAAGGCACAAGCTGTCTGCGCAAGAACATATGCAAAAACAAACTTAAATAAATTTAAAAAATACGGTTTTGATTTGTGTCCCACTCAAAATTCGCAGGTATATGTGGGTGTGAAGGGTGAGAGTGAATCTACTATATTGGCTTGCTCGGAAACTGCCGGTCAGTCTGTCAGATATGACGGTGTACCTGTTTCTGTTTTCTATTTTTCTTCGGGCGGCGGTACAACGGAGGACCCTGTTAATGTGTGGGGAGGCAACTGTCCATATATTAAAAGCATTGTTGACCCTTATGAAAAAGAAAGTGAAGCCACAAGATATAATTGGACAAGTACAATAACTGTCGGTGAGCTTGAGGAAAGGCTTGCTTCAAAAGGCAATAACATTGGTGATATACTGTCTATTGAAGTATTGAAACAATCAGAAACGGGCAGAGTAACTGAAATGGCAATTAACGGAACACTTGGCACAAAAACAGAAAAATTAGATTCGGTAAGGCGTCTTATCGGAAGCGATTTAGTATTCAGTCAGCAATTTGAGATAAGTTTTGAACAGCCCCAAAAAGACCAACCAGATGAAAAAATTAAAGATGAAACTCAAGAACCAAATATTGAAGAACCAAATATGGAAGTTCCCTTGCCGGATGAAACAATAATAAAAATTAATGGTCGCGGTTGGGGACACGCAGTTGGGATGAGCCAATGGGGAGCAAAGGCAATGGCTGATGAAGGTAAAACATATATAGAAATACTCAATTTTTATTTCAATGATATTGAGATTTTATAATATATTACCTCAATTTAACACATAGAACGGAAAGGCTGAATTTTATATTTATGAATACAGACGAATTTGATTACTATTTGCCTCCTGAGCTTATAGCTCAGGAGCCTCTTTTGGAAAGAACTGATTCACGGTTATTAAGCAATATCTAAGAAAAGGCGATTGCCTTGTATTAAATGACACAAAGGTAATTCCGGCAAGGCTTTATGGCACAAAAAAGGTTACCGGAGCCGCTATGGAGTTTTTGCTTCTTAAAAGGCTTGCCCTTGATACGTGGGAGGTCATTCTAAAGCCCGGCAGAAGGGCAAAAGAAGGCGCAGAATTTATATTCGGCGGTAAGCTTTTTGCGAAAATTACAGATGTTCTTGATAACGGTAACAGAATTGTGAAATTTAGTTTTGACGGTGTTTTTGAGGAAATACTCGATGAGCTGGGTGAAATGCCTCTGCCGCCGTATATAACAAAAAAACTGCTGGACAAGGACAGGTATCAAACTGTTTATTCAAAGGAAGCAGGGTCAGCAGCGGCACCTACAGCAGGCCTTCATTTCACAAATAAGTTTCTTGACGAAATCCGTGAAATGGGTGTTAACACTGTTTTTTTGACTTTGCATGTGGGGCTTGGAACCTTCAGACCGGTCAAAGCCTATAAAGTTTCAGAACATATTATGCACACCGAGCATTATGAGGTTACACAGGAAGCCGCCAATATTATAAACAGCACAAGAAAAAGCGGTGGCAGGATAGTTGCCGTCGGAACAACCTCAGTCAGAACACTTGAATCCGTAGCAGACAGTGAGGGTAATATTGAGAAAGCGACGGGGGACACCTCCATATTTATATTCCCCGGCTATAAATTTAAGGTTGTTGACTGTCTAATAACTAATTTTCATCTCCCAAAATCCACACTGATTATGCTTGTATCAGCATTTGCCGGAAGAGAAAACGTGTTAAAGGCTTATAGTGAAGCAGTTAAGGAAAAATACAGGTTTTTCAGCTTTGGTGATGCAATGTATTTAGAAAAGTGTGAGGATAAAATAAATGTTTAAAGTAATTTTAAAGGATGGCAGGGCGAGAAGAGGGGAAATGAAAACTGTTCACGGAACAATTCAAACCCCTGTTTTTATGAATGTTGGGACATGTGCCGCCATAAAAGGCGCAGTATCTTCTCATGACCTAAAAGAAATCGGCTGTCAGGTTGAATTATCAAACACATACCATCTTCATGTAAGGCCCGGTGATGATGTAATTTTTGACATGGGCGGTATTCAAAAATTTATGAACTGGGACGGGCCTGTTCTTACAGACAGCGGCGGTTTTCAGGTGTTTTCCCTTGCGTCCCTTCGTAAAATAAAAGAAGAAGGCGTTTATTTTAATTCCCATGTTGACGGCAAAAGGATTTTTATGGGGCCGGAGGAAAGCATGCAGATACAATCAAACCTTGCATCAACAATTGCAATGGCTTTTGATGAATGCGTTGAAAACCCATGCCCTCACGATTATGCAAAATCATCCGCTGAAAGAACAACAAGATGGCTTGTGCGTTGTAAAGAAGAAAATAAAAGGCTAAATTCCCTTGACGAGACAATAAACAAAGAACAACTGCTGTTCGGAATAAATCAGGGTGGTACACATGAGGACATCAGGGTTTGGCATATGGATGAAATTGCGCGCCTTGATTTGCCCGGTTACGCAATAGGTGGGCTTGCCGTCGGTGAATCACATGAAGATATGTATAATATAATAGATAAAGTAGAGCCTCATATGCCTTGTGACAAGCCAAGGTATTTAATGGGTGTCGGTACGCCCCGTAACATTCTTGAGGGCGTTCGGCGTGGCGTTGATTTTTTTGACTGTGTTATGCCGGCAAGAAATGCAAGGCATGGCAACCTGTTTACCCATAATGGAGTTGTAAATCTTAACAACCAAAGGTATTTGCGTGACAGCTTGCCCATAGAGCCGGGCTGTGTCTGTCCCACATGTCAAAACTACTCAAGGGCATATATCAGGCATTTATTTAAAGCGGGTGAAATGCTTGCCATGAGGCTTTGTGTGCTCCATAACCTTTATTTTTACAACAGGCTTATGGAGCAGATAAGAGCGGCAATCGAAGAACAAAGGTTTGCACAATTTGCTGACCATTTTGGACCACTATTTGAGGGCAGAGCGAAATGAGAATCATAGTTTTTAGCGATACACACAGAAATATTGATAATTGCTTAAGGCTTTGCAAAAACCTTATCGGGGTTGACCTCATCATTCATCTTGGAGACATGAAATCCGATGCAGATGAAATACAAAGAAAAACAGGGATAGAAGTTGAAACCATAATAGGCAACAATGAGTTTTCTTTTGAAAAAACCGAAAAGGTACTTGAATTTGACGGTATAAAAATATTTATAACTCACGGGCATAAATACAGCGTTAAAACAGATAAAACAAGGCTGGCGGATAAAGCTAAAGCATTAGGTGCTCAAATTGGGCTTTTTGGTCATACCCACAAGCCTTTTGATGATACTGTGAACGGGGTAAGGCTGCTAAATCCCGGTAGTGCCGGTTATGCAGTAACTCCTTCTTATGGCATTATAGAAATTGAAAACGGCAGATTATCAGCTTGCGTTATAAATTTTTAATTGTAAGCTAACATAGTATAAAAAAGAGCCCACAGGGCTCTTTTTTAATTTATTGCATTGTAAAGCTTTGATTTGAAGATACTATCTGAACCCAAGTCTGACCGGGGTTTAGAGCTATTTCGTCACCGTTTTTATCTTTTAAAACGGTACTTTCGGTACGTGAGCTTTTTTCCCATGTAATAGGTACAGATTTTCCGCAGGTTATATAATAGCCTTCGCCTGAACCTACATCTGATATATCAATTCTTCCGCTTGTATCACCAAGCGATATTTGCTTCATTTTCAATACTATAATATTTTGTGCTTCAATTTTACCTTTTTCCTGAATTGGGTGAGGTGAACCATTTAGATAACGCTCATAAAAAGTAGTTTCGCTGTTATATTTATATGTAACCCCATAAAAGCCTGCATAAGGAATATTAAGTTCTTCGCAAATATCACCATCAATTTCTTTTGTTACCTTGGCAAACTTCAATGGTGTTTTTTCAAGCTTTGTTCTGTATCCCTTGTTCTTTATTGATTTAACAATTTTTTCGTAAGATGTATATGCACTGTGATAATCACCTGCATATTTTCTCTCGCGCCAGAATGTTGTTCCGTCTTCGGAAATTCCGTTAATATTATTTATTCCGATAGCAGAAATATCTCTTTCCGCCTGAGGGCTCCATCCAAAGTGAACATAAAGGGCATCGTGTTCTGATGCATAGTCAAGAAAATAATGCCTTGCTGACCTTACGGGGCCGATTTTTTCAACCTTTGTATCTCCTGCAAACAATGCCATAAGGCGTGTTGCATTGCCTTCCACCGTTATTTCATAAACAAGATAAGCATCGGTAAGACCTGCATGGGGTCTTGAATCATTCGAGTCATTATCAATCATAACAGCAAATGGCCGCAACGAACTGTCATAATACTTTTTATAAAATTCATTTGTTTCTGCTTTTTCATTTTCTGCATCAGTGAGGTTAGTTTGCGTTTGTTCAGCTACGTCAGTAATTTTACATCCGCTCATAAATATAATGAACAGTACGAGTAAAAGTGAAAATATTTTTTTCATGTTATTCTCCTGTCTTATTATTTTAATTAATTTTACATTATTTTCATAAAAATTTCAAGTTTTAATTAAAAATCTACAAATTTTAGTAAAAAATAAAATAATGCTTGCAAACAAAGCTCTTTTGGTGTATAATTACAAAGTTCGTAGTTTATTTACGAATAAACCACACGCCTCATGAGTTAGGTGAGTTGCCGAAAGGTTCATCTGATGCGGAGTGATGCGGAGGAATCAAACAAATTTAGGAGGTGCACTACAATGGGTGTAGTTGCGATGAAACAGTTACTTGAAGCAGGCGTTCACTTCGGTCACCAGACAAGAAGATGGAACCCTAAAATGGCCGAGTATATATTTACCGAAAGAAACGGTATTTATATTATCGACCTTCAGAAGACAGTAAAAAAGATTGAGGAGGCTTATGCTTTCATCCGTCAGTTATCAGAAGACGGCGGCGAAGTTTTATTTGTCGGAACAAAGAAGCAGGCTCAGGATTCAATCAAGGAAGAAGCCGAAAGAGTTGAAATGCATTATGTAAATGCAAGATGGCTCGGCGGTATGATGACAAACTTTAAAACAATTAAGAAAAGGATTGACAGGTTATTCCAACTGAAAGCCATGGAAGAAGATGGCACATTTGAGCTGCTTCCCAAAAAAGAAGTTTTAAAGCTTCGTGCTGAAATGGAAAGGCTTGAAAAATATCTTGGCGGTATTAAAAACATGAAAAAGCTACCCGGTGCTTTGTTTGTTGTAGACCCCAAGAAAGAAAAGATAGCAATATTAGAAGCTAAAAAATTAGGGATTCCTATTGTTGCTATTGTTGACACAAACTGTGACCCCGAAGAAGTTGATTATCCTATCCCCGGAAACGATGATGCAATCCGTGCCGTAAAGCTCATTGCACAGACAATTTCCAATGCCATTGTTGAAGGCAGGCAGGGCGAACAGATGGTAGCTGCTCCGGCTGAAGAAGCAACTGAGGCACAAGCTACAATTGAAGAATAATTTAAAGCCCGGCAATAATACCCGGGCTTTATTCGGATAATGCGCCTTCTTTGTCCACGTGAAGTGCGTGTACCTTATTATATTATTTTGTGGTCAGAAAGGTTTAAGATATAATGATAAGCGCAAGTGTTGTTAAAGAATTAAGAGAAAAAACCGGTTGCGGTATGATGGATTGTAAAAAAGCATTAACAGAAACCGGCGGAGATATGGAAAAAGCTATTGAATATTTAAGAGAAAAAGGCCTTGCATCCGCACAGAAAAAGGCAAGCAGAGTTGCTTCTGAGGGTTTGGTTGACATTGTAATTGAAGGTAATGTAGGTGCAATAGTTGAAATCAACTCAGAGACTGATTTTGTTGCTAAAAACGAAGAATTCAAAAATCTTGTACGCGATGTAGCACATCAGGTTATTGCCACTAATCCCGCTGATGTAGACGAACTTTTAGCTTCTTCTTTCGTTAATGACAATTCTAAAACTATAAAAGAGATGATAATCGAAAAGATTGCTAAAATTGGCGAAAACATGAATCTTAGACGTTTTGCCAGATTTGAAGGAAATGTTGTTGATTATGTTCATGCCGGTGGCAGAATCGGTATTTTAGAACTTGTTGAGGCAGATTTAAATAATGCATCTGCTGCTGAGGCTGCAAGAGACTGTGCTATGCAGATTGCTGCTATGAATCCTCTTTATATGGACAAGTTACTTGTTCCCGCGGAAGACATTGAAAAGGAAAAGAGTATTATTTTAGCTCAGATGAATGAAGATCCAAAAAATGCCAATAAGCCCGATGAAATCAAAGCGAAAATGGTTGACGGAAAGATAAATAAGTTTTTCAAGGAAAACTGTTTACTGCAACAAGCATTTGTCAAGGATGACAGTATGTCAGTTGCTGATTACCTTGCAAAGAACAATGTCAAGCTAATTAAATATGTTCGTTTTGAAAAGGGCGAAGGTCTTGAAAAAAGAGAAGACGATTTTGCAGCTGAAGTTGCAAGTATGACTAAATAATTTAAATTATTTTAAAGTGGGCAAGAGCGAAGCTCTTGCCCACTTTTTTAACTTAACTGATATTTTTAATTTAACATTAACAATCAGAAAATTTATAAATATTATGATTTTAAAAACAGGAGGGTTTGTATGGCTGAATCATTTTATTCAAAGCTTGATAAAGATAAAAGGTATATGATAAACTGTTGTTTTTTTGTATTTGCAGTCAATGGTTTATTCAGTTTGATTTTAGGTTCACTACTGCCGCTTATCAGCAGCGAATATGGACTTAATAATACCTTGAGCGGTGCGCTTCTTTCCGCACATCAGGTGGGAAACCTTGTGTCAGGTTTTATTGCAGGGATAATTCCGCTGTATTTAGGTAGAAGAAAGTCCATTATGTTTTTGTGCAGTTTTGTTGCAATAGGTTTTTTTATTACTATTATAACAGGTAATCCGGTTATGCTGATACTTGGTTTTTTGTTCACAGGATTAAGCCGTGGAAGTATTTCCAATTTTAACAATGCAGTTGTTAACGAAGTGTCAGACAGCAGCCCTTCGGCTATGAATTTACTGCACAGTATTTTTGCTGTCGGTGCTTTGATTGCACCTTTTATAGTGATTTTTTGTACGTATATTGCCGGAGACATTGGTTGGAAGCTCGCAGTCGGTGTAATTATACTTCTTGCGTTAATTTCAATATTTCTGTTTTCAAAAATGAAAATAGACGATACTGCAAAAAAGAAGGAAAAAGTTAAAATTTCTTATGAATTTTTAAAAAATAAACAGTTTTGGGTTGTTGCAGGAATTTTATTTTTTTACTTATGTGCAGAAGCCTCCATTAACGGCTGGATAGTTAAATATTTTATTGATGACAATATTATGACTAAAGAGTATGCACAAGTACTTGCTTCCTTGTTATGGGTTGCAATTTTATCCGGAAGGCTTATTTGTGCATATTTTGGGGACAGGGTGTCAAAGAAAGCCTTGCTTATTTTTACAAGTATTGGCACTGTAGTATTTTATATGATATTGCTATCCACACGAAGCCTTCCGGTTATAACGGTGGCTGTGCTGGGACTGGGCTTTTCAATGGCAGGCATATATCCCACAACAATATCATCTGTTGGAAATACAATTAAGGCATATCCTATGGCAATAGGTGTTTTGCTTATGTTAGGAGGAGTCGGTGCTATATTAATGCCTATTATTACCGGTGCCTTGTCTGATGCCTATGGTATATTGGCAGGAATGAGTGCAATAGTATTTGCAATTGTATTAATGATTATCTGTGTGTTATTGAATGTTTCAAGCAAAAAGGAACACATTTCCTCATAAGTTTTTATTTAGTTGTTTGAATATTTGTATAATTCTTTTGCTGTATTAATAAATGCGGTTACGGCTTTTTTAAGGTATCTGCCCTTTTTATGAGATAAATATATGGTTCTTTCAGAAAAAAGGCTTTTGGGTTTGTAAAATATTACATTTCCTTTTTCATCAGCAGATTTAATAAGAGTGTCAGTAACAAAAGAAATGCCCATGCCTGCTTCTGTGAACTTATAAGATGTCATTAACTGGTCGAGATATATAATCTTTTTGGGGTTGATGCCTGCCTCGCAAAACATCACATGTGCCTGATTGTACATATCATTTCCTTTTTTGAGTGAAATAAATTTTTCATCCATAAATTGTTTCAGTAGCACAAGACAGCAGTTTTCTGAAAGATGCTTACCATTTTTGATATCTTCACAGGTCAGCGCATAATTAAACATTTTTTCATTAATTGCAAAGCCCTTGGGAACTGCAATTAAAATTTGTTCGAGAAGCAGGGGATAGCTTGTAAATTTATTCTCGTCATGTATATAATCAATAAGCAAATCAATTTTTTCATCAAGAAGGTTTTCCTGCAGAGCACTTGAGTTGGATTCAAAAAACTCTATGGTTATACCGGGATAAATATTGGAAAAATTTTTAATAATTTCAGGAATAACATACGAAGACATAAAGTTTGCTCCGCTGACAGATACTTTTCCTGTTTTCAAATCAGAAATATCATTGAGTTTATTTGTCAGGTTATTTTGTATCATATGAATTTCTTCAATGGATTTAATATATATTTCTCCAGCTTCGGTTAGCTTTATAGGGTTTGAGCTTCTGTCAAAAAGCTCATGCCCTATGTTTTTTTCTATTTTTTTGATAGCTGCACTTAAAGCAGGCTGTGATATAAAAAGCTTGTTGGCGGCTTTTGTGAAGCTTTTTTCACGGTAAACTTCAAATATATAATCATTATTTTGCATATTTTCACCTTATAAATATTAATTATGGATGTTATATAAATATATGTATTTGATTATATCATGCAGTTATGCTAAAATCAATACTATAAACAATCCTTTATACTATATATGTTGTAAATCATATATACCCTAATACCTTTTAAACCTAAAAAAACAGAGCGAAAGCTCTGTTTTTTTAGGTTTATTTATCGCTTTTATCCAAAATAATCCGTGCAAAATATTCAGGTCTATGAAAATCCGGTGTGGGATGCCCCACGTGATTGTAGCAAATATAATGCTCTGATTCAGTTTCGTCACCACATTTGTAAAAGTTTGCTTTAATATCATTACATTTTGAAATATCAAAATCTTTTACATATTTTTTTATAAAATCAAAACCAATTTTGTAGCCGACTTCCCAATGGTCAGAAAAAATAACGGGTGTAATTTCAAATGATTCAACTTCTTCATGAGTCAATAAAATACTGTCATTTCTGCTAGCTCTGTATGCCACATTCATAGCTCCGTTTGCATTTGTTTCAAAATTAAAATAATGGTCGTCATGGTCGGGATCAAAGTTTGCAAAAAATTCAACACAGCTGTCAAGATGGACAGATTCAAAATGCTCTGTTTTCGTTCTTTTCGGATTTTTTTCACCTACTGTATATTTAACCAAAAAACCTTGATTATCATATGAAAGCTGAGCAAAAACCAAGGGTTTATAATTATTATACCCCCACAAACACTTATCAATCATAATCTTCTCAGCATTATAAACAGGAACTTTTTTTATAGTATACATACACAGGAACTCCTTTTTTGTTTTAATAATAATATAAACAAATGGTGTTGTCAATGTTTGTTCGACAAATTCACCTTTTGTTTTTTAAAATCATATAATATTATTGCGTATATCGTAAATTTTGAAAGGAGTTTAATAATGGAACTGACAAATAATATTAGTAATGTTGGTATGAATAGATCAGAATTATGCGGTTCTATTGCTTATTCTTATGTTCCCTTTCAGGAGCTTAATACTGTATATGATTGTGAAAAAGCTCTTGAAAGAGGTACTTTATTTCCTGAACTTGACCTTCCGTTAGGTGTTTATGGAAAAAGAAAATCGGTTGGGGGTGGCCTGTGTGGCAGAAAATGAAAGATATATAGCACAGTCTCCTTTTTTAGAAAACATTCAGAACAAGCAAAACAAGCAAAATATGCAAAACATGGAAAATATGCATAACATGCAAAATATGCATAACATGCAAAGCATGCAAAATATGCAAAACAGGATGCTTCCTAAAGTTAAAACAGAAAACTTAGCAGGGGTTCAGAATAATAAAGCTATGAGCAGTGAACAAAGGCAAGCACTAAAACAACTTGCTTGTGCTGATTTTGTTGCTCTGGAATTACATTTGTATCTTGACACACATCCTGATGATGAAGCCGCTATGGAGCTTTATACTCAGGCTGTAAGAAAAGCAAAAATGCTCATGGATGACTATGAACGAAGATTTGCTCCGCTTAGAGCTTCGTCTGCTGCGGGTAGCGTACCGTGGAGATGGATACAGTCACCATGGTCATGGGAACAGGAGGTTTAGTATATGTGGGAATACCAGAAAAAACTACAGTATCCGATAAAAATCAAAAACACTAATCCAATGCTTGCTAAATATGTTATGTCACAGTATGGCGGACCTGACGGAGAGCTTGCCGCATCACTTCGATATTTATCACAGCGTTTCACTATGCCCGATAATATGACTAAGGGTATATTGAATGATATTGGTACGGAGGAACTCGCACATTTGGAAATGATTGGTTCAATAGTATACCAGCTTACAAAGGACCTTACAGGTGAGGAGGCAGACAAGCAGGGTTTCGGAGCCTATTATGTAGACCATAATACAGCAGTATACCCATCAAATGCATCAGGAGTTCCTTTTACAGCCGCATATATTCAGAGCAAAGGTGACCCTATTACTGATTTGACCGAGGACCTTGCAGCAGATGGTGCATTCTAATTTGAACAACCATAATGTGTGAATCTTGATTAACAGACCGATTTACAAATCTAATCAAGGAGAAATATTATGGATAAGGAAACAATTGAAAACATTGAAATCACAAGGCTTGTGCCGTTTAAGAATCATCCTTATCAGGTGAAGGAGGATGAGCAAATGAAGCAAATGGTAGAGAGTATTAAGGAAAACGGTGTGCTGTCACCAATTGTTGTAAGACCTCTTGAAAAGGGCAATTTTGAAATCATTTCCGGTCACAGGCGAATGCGGGCAAGCGAATTAGCAGGACTGCAAGCAATCCCCACAATCATTCGTGAGGTCGATGATACTACCGCAACAATTCTTATGGTGGACAGCAATTTACAAAGAGAGGGTTTACTTTTCAGCGAAAAAGCTTATGCCTATAAGATGAAGATGGATGCTATGAAACGAAAGGCTGGTAGACCTCAAAAAGAAAACGGTGGTCAAGTTGACCACAATTTATTAGGGGTTAAGACCCGAAGCATTTTGGCTGCCGAAATAGGCGAAACCGAAAGACAAATCCAACGCTACATAAGGCTTACAAACCTGATAAAACCGATACTTGATATGGTTGATGAAAAGATAATTGCATTTAACCCTGCGGTTGAAATATCATATCTCAAAGCGGACGAGCAGTCAAATCTGTACGACACCATGCAAAGTGAGGACTGTACTCCCTCTCTATCACAGGCAGTTCGCATGAAAAGGCTCTCACAGCAGGCTGAGCTGACACCGAAAATGATTTATGACATGATGACCGAAGAAAAAGCCAATCAAAAGGAGCAGGTACGGATTCAAGCGGACAAGCTCCGCAAATTCTTCCCCAAAGGCTATACAATTGAACAAATTGAGCAAAGC
>CAZUVQ010000014.1:0-25240 GCA_964623915.1 uncultured Oscillospiraceae bacterium | reverse complement strand
CGAGCCGAAATTATTCTTTTTATTGCTTTGCATTGGCACATCCTCCAATCTGTAAATTAGATTATATAATACAATAACTAAAAAATCAATTGTTTTTTTGCATGGGCTTCAAACCGTATTTTTTTTGTAATCGTTTCATGATTTTTTCTGCCGGTACCATAATAAGCAATAAAAATACAACATTTGAGAAAGCATATTCTCCTGTAAAATAAGCAGACCCGATTACAGCCGTTATATATTTTTCGACAGAAAAGCTACCGGTAAATGATATTACTGTAAATATATCCATGATAAGAGAGTATATAAGACCTGAAAAAGCACCGTAAATCAGAAGCGGAATTTTCTTTTCCAATAATCCATTCACATTTAAAAATCCCGCCCCGAAACCTGTTATCCCCCATGCGAGCATTTCAAAGGGAGTCCACGGTCCCTGTCCGAAGTAAATATTTGAAATAAGTGCCGCAAGTGCGCCCGTCATAAAGCCTGCCTGCTGCCCTAAATATATTCCTGTTATTAAAACAACTGCCGTAACAGGCTTAAAACCCGGTATCTGTGCAAAAATAAATCTGCCAATAACTGCAAGAGCAGTCATCACTGCAACAATAACAGTAATACGGTGGTTTTTTTCGCTTTTTTCATATCCGATAAAAAATGGTACACACAAAAGAGCAGCAGATATTACCGATAAAAAGCTCATATTATAGTATTTTAGTGATACTGCGGCAGATAATAGTGCAATTATTACCGACAATATACTTATAATTGAAGGGATATGTTTTTTCATATTAATACTTTATCCTTTTGTTTTTTCTACAAAGGTCAACCACATCATCAACGAGTATTGCATTGCGAAATTTGCCGTTTGCTATTCTGGCGGCTGCCGTTGTATAAAAGCTGTTGCTACCAAATATTTTCCTCGGACTGTCACAGGCAATAATTTTTCCTTGAGATAACTGTGCGCATCTGTCAGAAAACTCAGCCACGAATTCAATATCATGTGATACACAAACAACACTGATACCTTCCCTGCAAAATGACCTTAATACTTTACCGAACTCTGCCTTAGTTTCAGGGTCAATACCCTTTGTAGGCTCATCAAGCAGCAAAACCTTCGGATTAAGTAGTAAAATTTTTAGCAAAGCCGCCTTCTGCCTCTCGCCCCCACTTAAATCATAGGGGTGTGAAGAAAGTTTATTTTCTATACCTAATACTTTTGCTTTTGCTTCTATTTTGCGAATTTTTTCGTCCAGAGAAAGCTTTGTACCAGACAAAAGCTCTAAACAGTCATCCAAAACGTTGTCAGCTATAAATACAGTAGTAACATCCTGTGGTAGATACGCAATATTATCACGGTATAAATTATCGTACTCGGAATATTTTTTCCCGTACAGCTTTATTTTCCCCATATACGGCTTTTTCTGCCCTGAAAGCACAGAAAGAAGTGTGGTTTTTCCTGTTGAATTACCACCGATAACAGACAAAAACTCACCATCATATACAAAAAACGACAAATCTGCCAAAATATCGGGTGAATTTTTTCCATATCTGAAAAAAACATTCTCTATTTTTAATGCTATTTCTTTTTCTTCATATTTTTTATCTTTAATTTCATTTATTTCACTACCAAAGTTTTCAAGAAAAGCTCTGCCTTCCCTGACGGTCAGCGGCGATGTGCCACCTTCACATAGTTTAGTATAAATACGTGCAGCGGACGGCAATGCCTTCTTCATATAATTATCAAGGGTTGATACCACCTGTCCAGGCGTTCCATAAGAATAGCTTTCTCCGTTTTTTAAAATTAGAACCTTATCAACCATAGGAAAAATATCCTCAAGCCTGTGCTCAGCAATAATAACGGTTGTACCTGTTTCCTCGGACAGCCTTTTTATCACTGATACAAATTCACGTGCAGCAAGTGGGTCAAGCTGTGAGGTTGGTTCGTCAAGCAATAGTAGACGTGGTCTCATAGCCATAACAGATGCAAGGTTTAACATTTGCTGCCTTCCACCCGAAAGCTCGTCCGTCTTATCCTCAAGGTTTTCCTCAAGACCGAAATATTGTGCCATTTCCGCAATGCGAAGCCTTATTTCATAAGGTTTAACGCCTATGCTTTCCTGCCCGAAGGCAATTTCTCTGTACACTGTATCTGTAACAATCTGAGAGGCGGGGTTTTGCATTACAAAACCTATACCATCCCAGATATTTTTATTATCTAAGATATTTGTACCGTCAAAAAACATCTCCCCCGTCAAATTTCCTACGGGTGACAGCTCTTTTTTAATGAGCTTTAAAAGTGTTGTTTTCCCACAGCCTGTTTCACCGCACAACAGTAATACCTCTCCTTCATTAATATTAAATGAGAGGTCTTTTATCGCATAATCCAAAGAACCATTATATATAAAGCTTAAATCTTTGATAGATAGTATTTCCATATTATATTTTCCTTTATGTGTATTACTGACGGATAGAAAAACAAAGCCGTTACGATAATAAAGCCTGAAAAATCAAAAGCTGTATTTACATAATTAAAAGAAACAAAATTACCGCCTATGTTTTTAATTATGAATACAAACAAAACAAAAATACAACATATAATAAATGCAATATCCGACAATAAAAACCTATTGCTTTGTGCAATTGTAATCTTTTTGCCGGCATATCCTCTTGCTAACATCGCATCATAAGTATCAATTGCATTTTCAGGCGCCCAGGCAAGCACTGAAACAAATACCTTCACAGCGGCTTTAATTTTCAGGTTTTTTTTATCACCGCCATATAAGCCTAATGTGCTTTGTGTTTCCTTTATTTTTTGTATCTGTCTTTTGAATAATGGGATAAACCTTATAGCCATTGAAAGCGTCAATGTAAGCTTTGGCATATATTTTCCGAACATCATAAGAAGCTTGTCTGTAGTAAAGATAAAGCTGAACACGCGAAACCAGAATATTACAGCAAAAATCTTAAGCCCTTGCAAAAGCCCGAAAAGAATTGCTTCTTTTGTTATATCCCTGTGAAAAACCGAAAACAACACAGTTTTTCCGTTTTGAGAAAATATAGGGTTAATAAGTGTAATACCAAGTACAAGCAAAATGTAAAACCATATGCCCTCTGTCGCACTTTTTGACTCCATAAACAGACAAGCCATTAAAAAAGCGGAGAAAAGAGAGGCTGATATTATATAAAAGGACTGCCCTGTCATAGTGATCCCTGAAACAACAACAAAAAAACAAAACAACGTCCAAGGATGAAATTTTAAAAATCTTCTCATTTATCTTCTTGCTTTCTTATTACTTTTTTAATATTCTATAATAAACTGCCAAATTTGTCAATTGATAATCGGCTTAGCGTAAAATAAATGTTGTACAATTGTCACCCATCATTGACAATTATACACTTTTGGTGTGTTCTTTCTTGACATTCTATATGTATATAAGGTATAATGAAATATCAATATTTACGAGGTGATGACATGGGTAAAACACTTGCACAAAAAATTATTAAAAACCATCTGGTAAGCGGAGAGATGATAGCGGGAAGCGAAATCTCAATTAGTATTGACCAGACATTGACACAGGATTCAACGGGTACAATGGCGTATCTCCAGTTTGAAGCTATGGGAATTCCCAGGGTTAAAACTAAAAAATCGGTAGCATATATCGATCATAATACCATTCAATCCGGATTTGAGAACGCTGATGACCATAAATATATACAGACGGTTGCATCAAAACACGGGGTATATTTTTCGCGCCCCGGAAACGGTATATGCCATCAGGTTCATCTTGAGCGTTTTGGTGTTCCCGGTTATACGTTACTTGGTTCTGACAGTCATACTCCCACCGGAGGAGGCTTAGGTATGCTTGCCATCGGAGCAGGAGGTCTTGACGTTGCCGTTGCTATGGGCGGCGGAGCATACTATCTTCCCATGCCCAAAATTGTAAAGGTAAATCTTACCGGAAGTTTACAGGGCTATGCAGCAGCAAAGGATATAATTCTTGAGGTTCTTCGCATATTGTCAGTAAAGGGCGGTGTGGGAAAGGTTATTGAATACGCAGGAGAGGGAGTTTGCTCATTAACTGTTCCCGAAAGGGCTACAATTACTAATATGGGTGCGGAGCTTGGTGCTACTACATCTATATTCCCCAGCGATGAAATTACGCTTGAGTTTTTAAAGGCACAGGGCAGAGGAGAGGATTTCTCAGAGCTAAAGCCCGATGCTGATGCCGTTTACGATGAAGAAATTAATATTGACTTATCGGCACTAAAGCCGTTGGCGGCTATGCCCCACAGCCCTGACAACGTCAAAAATATTACAGAAATTGGAAAAATAAAGGTTGACCAGGTTGCCATTGGAAGCTGTACAAACTCATCGTATATGGATATGATGAAGGTGGCAGCAATTCTTAAAGGGAAAACAGTTCATCCCGATGTTAGCCTTGTTATTGCTCCCGGCTCAAAGCAAGTATTGAATACGCTTGCTGAAAACGGGGCATTGGCAGATATGGTTGCAGCAGGAGCAAGAATTTTGGAATCTGCCTGTGGCCCATGTATCGGTATGGGACAGGCGCCGAGGACTAATGCGGTATCCCTTCGCACATTCAACCGTAATTTTGAAGGCAGAAGCGGAACTGTATCAGCAAATGTTTACCTTGTAAGCCCTGAAGTTGCAGCATACTCAGCTATTAGAGGCGAGCTTACCGACCCGTCTGAACTTGGCGGAATGCTTGATATTACAATGCCTGAAAAGTTTTTAATAAATGATAATATGATTATATCTCCTGCTCCGGAAGGTGCAGATGTCACGGTTGTTAGGGGACCTAATATTAAGGAATTCCCGATTAACAAGCCTTTAAAAGGTGATATAAAAGGTAATGTTTTAATAAAGTTAGGGGATAATATAACAACAGACCATATTATGCCATCAAACGCAAAGCTGTTGCCATACCGTTCAAACATTCCTTATCTTTCTGAGTTTTGTTTAACTCCATGTGACGCTGATTTCCCGAAAAGGGCAAAGGAAAATGGTGGCGGTATTATTGTAGGCGGTTCAAACTACGGACAGGGCTCAAGCCGTGAGCATGCCGCATTAGTTCCTCTTTATCTTGGGATAAAAGCCGTTATAGCAAAAAGCTTTGCAAGAATTCATATGGCAAACCTTATAAACTCAGGTATTCTGCCCCTGACATTTGCAGATGAAGATGATTACGATAAAATTTCGCAATCTGATACACTTTTCATTGAAAATCCGGCAGAGCAGATAAAAAAAGGAAATTGCATAACAGTTAAAAGGTCAGACGGAAAAGAATTTGCGACAAACATTGCAATTTCTGAGCGTCAACGTGACATTATTATAGCAGGTGGTCTTTTAAACTATACAAAAAATAATTCGGAGGGATAACAATGACAGATAAAGTAAAAATGGCAGCTGAAAAGTTTGCCGCTTTGGTTGAAGAACAGCTTGAAAGAAATGAAAGAATAAAAATAGACAAGGATTTTTTAGATTTTTCAAGTCTTGACAAAGTAATTATTGGAGTAGTTGGCGGAGACGGTATTGGTCCTGCCATAACACGCCAGGCACACAGAATTCTTGAGTTTCTTCTCAAGGATGAGGTTGCAGGCGGTAAGGTTGAATTTCGCGTTATAGACGGACTTACGATTGAAAACAGGGTTGCCCATAACAAGGCTATACCGGATGACGTTTTATCAGAGCTTCGCAAATGCCATGTTATACTAAAAGGCCCCACAACAACACCCAGAAAGGGTGACCCGTGGCCAAATATTGAAAGCGCAAACGTTGCAATGCGTAAAGAGCTTGATCTTTTTGCAAACGTGCGCCCTGTAAAGGTTGAGAGTCAGGGAATTGACTGGACGTTTTTCCGCGAAAACACAGAGGGTTCATATGCCCTTGGCAGCCAGGGTGTAAATGTTGACGATGAGCTTGCTTTTGATTTTTGCGTAACAACAACGGAAGGTTCAGAAAGAATTGCGAGAACCGCTTTTGAGTATGCAAAAAATAACGGTAAAACAAAAGTTACCTGTGTTACAAAGGCAAATGTAATAAAAACTACTGACGGAAAGTTTCTTGACGTCTGCAAAAAGGTAGCAGCAGATTATCCGGAAATTGAGATGGACGACTGGTATATAGATATTATGACGGCAAAGCTTGTTGATGAAAAGCGCCGCACAGGCTTTCAGGTAGTTGTATTGCCTAATCTTTACGGAGATATTATTACAGATGAAGCCGCTGAATTTCAGGGTGGGGTAGGTACCGCCGGCAGTGCAAACTTAGGAAAAAAATATGCCATGTTTGAAGCCATACACGGTTCAGCACCGAGAATGGTACAGGAGGGCAGAGACAAATATGCCGACCCTTCAAGCATAATAAGGGCAGCAGCAATGCTTCTTAATCACATTGGTTATAATAAAGAGGCCGGCTTGCTTTCACAGGCAATGGATACGTGTATGTACGAAGAAAAGAAACTTGTAATTACAGGCCGAGATACGGGAGCTACGAGCGAAGAGTTCGCAGATTATATTATGGACACTATTAAAGGGCTTTAAATTCTACTGCTCAGGTTTAATGAAGTAATAAAAAAGTCTGGAGTAAATATTATGATTGCTAAAAAGGTCTCAAAGGTTGTTATAAGGCGCTTGCCAAGGTATTACAGATATCTGGCGGATTTAAAAGCAGAGGGTATTGATAGAATATCCTCTAATGCCCTTGCAGAGAGGATGAGTGTTACCGCTTCACAGATACGTCAGGACTTAAACTGTTTTGGCGGCTTCGGTCAGCAGGGGTACGGCTATAACGTTGAAATACTTCATGCGAAAATAGGTGACATATTAGGGCTTAACAACGGGCATAAAACAGTTATTATTGGTGCGGGTAATTTAGGTCACGCGCTTGCCAATTATTCCGGTTTTAAGAAAAGAGGCTTTTCTCTGGTTGGTATTTATGATAACAACGATGAGTTATGCAAAAATGAGATTAATGGTATAAAGGTAAGCCATATTGACAATATGGAAGAGGAATTCAAGGTTTTAAAACCCGATATAGCGATACTTACTCTACCTAAGAATTATGCTCAGGAAATTTCAGATAAAATATGTGCACTTGGAATCCGTGGTATTTGGAACTTTTCGTATATGGAGCTTCATGTTCCCGAAGGGATACAGGTAGAGAATGTACATCTTATTGACAGCCTGATGACACTGTCACATGATATAAGCGAAAGATAGGGGTTTTGACGTGAAGAACACATCAATCCTTTGGTGTATATAATTCGTCTGCAATTTTTTGTGGGCAGAAAGGATTTGGAAAAAACTATGAGAGTAGTTGGTTTTGTAGGTGTTAGCGGAAGCGGTAAAAGCTATCGTGCATTAGAGGTTGCCGCTGATGAAGGAATAAGATATATAATAGATGACGGGCTTTTAATTTCAGATCACCGAATAATTGCAGGAAAATCTGCAAAAAAAGAAAGTACAAGGCTTGCCTCTGTCAGAAGTGCATTGTTTTTAAAAGGTGAGCGTGCAAAAGAAATGATGACAGCTATAAATCAGCATAATCCACAGGCTATACTGATTTTAGGCACCTCAACGGGTATGATTGACAAAATCGCTACTGTGCTTTCTCTTCCAAATCCCGAAAAATATATAAAGATTACTGATATAGCAACATCTGTGGAAATTGAGAAAGCCATTGAAACAAGAAAAAATCAGGGAAAGCATGTTATTCCTGTGCCGACCTTTGAGATAAAAAAAGATTTCTCGGGTTACTGGATGGATGCATTGAAAAAATTAAGAAAAAATAAGAAAAGCGGTGCCGATTTATCTGAAAAAAGTGTGGTAAGACCTACCTTCAGTTACCTTGGTGAATTTGTTATTGCAAATTCAGTTCTTATAGGTATTTGTACATATGAGGCAAAGCTGACTGAAGATGTTTCGGAGGTAGTCTCATGTTCAGTAATTTCCGATGAAGAAGAAAGTGTTAATATAAAAATCGGAATTGTGGCAAGATATGGAAAGCACTTGCCTGATGTTGCAAAAAAAGTAACGAACAATATTAGAAAAGCTTTTGAAAAAACAACGGCTATAAATATTAATCTCATAACTGTAACAATAAAAGGTCTTTCTGATTTGCCCCTAAGAAAGGATTGATACAATGGAAAAGCTTCTTGTGTTAGACGGTAACAGCATAATAAACCGTGCCTTTTATGCCATTAAAAACCTTACTACCCGTGACGGTATATGGACAAATGGTATTTACGGTTTCCTCAACATATTCTTAAAAACAATGGAAGAAGAAAAACCGCAGTATGTTGTTGTTGCTTTTGACGTTCGGGAGCCAACTTTCAGGCATAAGGAATATGAGCTTTACAAAGCACAGAGAAAAGGTATGCCGCCTGAGCTGGCAGAGCAGATGCCATTGCTTAAAGAATTACTGACCTTGATGAACGTGGCACAGATAGAAAAAGCCGGGTATGAAGCTGATGACCTTATAGGGACAATATCAAACATATGCACAAAACAAGGGGTACAGTGCTGTATTCTGACGGGTGACCGTGACGATATTCAGCTCATTAATGAAAATGTAAATGTCCTTCTGACTACAACTGCAATGGGATTCACACAAACGGTGAGATATGACACACAAGCTGTAAAGGAAAAATACGGTATTACACCGAAAATGATGATAGAAGTTAAAGGACTGATGGGGGATTCGTCCGATAATATTCCGGGTGTTGCCGGAGTTGGGGAGAAAACAGCATTATCACTGATTGCCAAATATAAAACAATTGAAGGTGTTTATGAAAACCTTTCTGAAATAAAAGGTGTGCTTAATAAAAAACTTGAAGAAGGTAGGGAACAGGCATTTTTAAGCAGGCGTCTTTCCACTATTGTGCTGGATGTTCCTATTGACAAAAAGATTGATGATTTTGCCGTTTTACCATATAATGATGGTTTAGCAGGTATGTTGGAAAAGCTTGAATTTAATTCTTTAATAAATAAGCTTGATTTAAAAGCTGAAAAAGCCGAATCCCTGACAGCAGAAGTTACAAAAGCAGATGAAAATATCATTTCAAAAATCGACAAATTATTTTATTTGTTAAATGAGGATAAAATACTTTTTGCGTTTTCTGACAAGGTTTATGAAGCTGATGCAATTGATATGAAAGATGTATTTGAAGATGCTTCAATACCAAAAACCGCAAATAACATAAAAGTTGATATTAAAGCATTGAACAAAATGGGTATCGGTTATGAGGGGATTGCCTTTGATACAGCAATTGCAACTTATATATTGAACCCTGCAGAAAATAATTTTTCTCTTTCTCATATATGCTCGCTATATATGGGCGCTGATGCTGATGACGCAGGTCAAGCGTCATGTATAGAAAAACTGGCTGAAATCCAACGTGACGAACTTCAAAAAAAAGGTCAGGAACAGCTGTATTTTGATATAGAGCTTCCTTTAATTCCTGTTCTTGCATCCATGGAAATTTTAGGTTTTCGTGCAGATAAAGAAAAGCTTATTGAGTTTTCAAAATTGTTAAAAACACAAATAGATGCCCTTGAAGCTGATATATATGAAATGGCAGGGGAGAGCTTTAACATAAATTCACCCAAACAGCTTGGTGTAATCCTTTTTGAAAAATTGCAGTTACCGGTTATTAAAAAAACAAAAACAGGTTATTCCACCGGTGTGGACGTGCTTGAAAAATTGAGGCCAAGGCATGCAATTATCGACAGTATTTTAAAGTACAGGCATTTTGCAAAATTAAAATCAACATATGCTGACGGTCTTGCAAATGTTATTAATCCCGAAACAGGGAGAATTCATTCGAGTTTTAATCAGACAGTTACAACAACAGGAAGAATAAGCTCAACTGAACCTAACCTTCAGAATATTCCTATTAGAACTGAAATCGGCAGGGAGTTTCGAAAGGTTTTTGTTGCGGAAAATGACGATTATATTCTGGTAGATGCTGATTATTCTCAGATTGAATTGCGTGTTTTAGCATCAATTTCAGGCGACGAAAGAATGTGTGACAGCTTTCGGGGTGGCATTGATATTCACACAAAAACAGCTTCCCAGGTGTTCGGGCTTCCCCATGATATGATAACTCCGGAAATGCGTAGAAAAGCAAAGGCGGTAAATTTTGGCATAGTTTACGGCATAGGTGAGTTTTCGCTTTCAGAGGATATTGGCGTATCAAGAAAAGAGGCAAAGGAGTATATAGAAAAGTATCTTGACAGCTATGTGTCTGTAAGGCAATATATGAAAGATACTGTAACGTTTGCAAAAGAGCATGGCTTTGTAAAAACACTCTCAGGCAGAAGGCGGTACATTCCGGAGATTACTTCTTCTAACTTTAATCTGCGTTCTTTTGGGGAGCGGGTTGCTATGAACGCTCCAATACAGGGAACAGCCGCAGATATAATTAAGCTTGCGATGATTCATGTTTATAATGCGCTTAAAAAAGAAGCCCCAAAATCAAGGCTAATATTACAGGTACACGATGAGCTGATTGTTGAAGCTCACAAGGATGAAGTTAATTGTGTAAAAGAAATAGTGAAGCGTGAAATGGAGAATGCGTTCTCCTTGTCTGTACCTATAGATGTTGACATGGCGTCAGGCAGGAGCTGGTTTGATGCAAAGTAAGATTATATGGCTTATGGGGGGAAGCGGAAGCGGAAAGTCAACTGTAGCGCAAATATTGCGTAGCCTTGGCTTAAAGGTTGTGGATGCTGATGAGATTTCAAAAAAAATTATGGATAAAGGTCAGAGTGCATACTTTGAAACAATTGCTGCTTTCGGGGCCGGTATTCTTTTGCCTGATGGGACCATAGACAGAAAAAAATTAGGTGAACAGGTTTTTTCTGACTCTGAAAAGTTGAGAATACTAAATAGAATAACTCATAAGTATATAAAAGAGCAGCTTATTTTAAGAGTGGGGGAAGGTACTGCAGTAATTGATGCGGCTCTTCCGCCTGATGGGTTTGTTACTCCCTCTTATTTAATATTTGTAACTGCTGACAAAAATGAAAGAGTGAAAAGAATTATTATTCGTGACAGCATTTCGGAGGAATATGCCAGAAATCGTATTGCATGTCAGTTATCTGATGCTGAGTACGAAAAGATGGCGGATGTTGTTTTTTGTAATAACGGCGATATTAACGAGTTAAAAAATAGGGTTGAAAAATGGTGCAAAGATGAAAAAATTATTTAAGCTTGCAGCTTTTATTATAATAGCGGCAACAGTAATCTCATATATTCCAAAGTTTATTCATGGGCTTTTTCCGCAGAGTTACAGGGAGTATGTGGAGGTTTATTCAGAAAAATATGGTGTTGATAAAAGCCTTGTATACGCCCTAATAAAAGCGGAAAGCAATTTTAAGGCTGATGCAGTTTCAAGAAAAGGGGCAAAGGGCCTGATGCAGCTTATGGAGAGTACAGCCGTCTGGTGCGGTGATAAAATCGGCTATAAAGACCTTGATCTTTTTGACCCGGGTACGAGCATTGAGATAGGCACATATTACCTTTCCTATCTTCTTAAAATGTATAACGGTAATGAGAGAACGGCTGTTGCCGCATATAACGCAGGGCATGGTAATGTTGACAAATGGCTGATAAACGATAAGTACTCAAACGACGGGCTTACATTGAGCACAATTCCCTACAATGAAACTGAAAAGTATGTAAACAGAATTATGAATTACAGAAAAGTATATAATTATTTTGGGAAAAGATAAGGGAATTTAAAATTATTTTTAAATTTTTCTTGACTTTTTCTTTTTCTTGTGATATACTACGACTGTATTCAAGATAATTGCTTTATCCTCACATGTTTGCGGATCATTGTTGTTTGATGGCTTGCGCAATTATGTGAGTTTTTCTTTTTATTGGGTACAAAAATATATTTTATGGAGGTACCCAATGAATAACGGTACAGTTAAATGGTTTAATTCGGAAAAAGGCTTTGGCTTTATTTCCAACGACAATGGCGGAGAAGATGTATTTGTACATTTTTCTTCAATCAAATCTGATGGATACAAGTCTTTAAACGAAGGCCAGAAGGTTACATTCGATACAGAGACAGATCCTAAAAACAGCCGCAAGCTCAGAGCTGTTAATGTTTGTATTGCTTAGTTAAACCCAAAACATGTGGCGGGGCAGAGTTTTTCTGTCCCGCTATTTTTATAATTTGTAGGCAATTATGCAATCATGAATAAGCATTACTAAGATAAGGAGCCCGATAGCATGGTGAAAAAACAAATCAAAATTCTTGTTGCTTTATTGGTAATAGTCTGCATAACTTTATCGGCAATACCCATATATGCACAAGATGATATTAGTGTTTTGGTAAATAACAATCCCGTAATATTTGACCAGCATCCCGTAATAGAAGACGGCAGAACTTTAGTTCCCATGCGAGCAATTTTTGAGTCTTTAGGTGCGAGTGTGAGATGGAATGAAAATACTCGGACAATAACAGGACAGAAAGATACCTTACAGATTACTCTTGTAGTAGGAAGTACTTCTGCCAAGGTTAATGATATACAAGTAATGCTTGATGTTCCTGCTAAAATTATAAATGGCAGAACTTTCGTGCCTGTTCGTTTTATTGCGGCAAGTTTGAACTGCTTTGTCGGTTGGCAAGAAAAAACTAAAACAATATATATTACTGATGGCGATAATACGCCTCAAAGAAATCTCAGTGTTCATTATATTGATGTAGGTCAGGCTGACAGCATATTGATTTTGCTTCCGAATGGTCAGAATATTCTAATAGATGCCGGGAATAACGGTGACGGTGCTTTAGTTGTTGATTATATAAAAAACCAAGGAATCAGAACGCTTGATTACGTTATAGGCACACATCCACATGAGGACCATATAGGCGGGCTGGACACAATTATCAATGTTTTTGATATTGGCAATATTTATATGCCAAAAGCAGTAAACACAACAAAAGCATTTGAGGAGGTGTTAAATGCAATTCAAAGCAAAGGCCTTAAAATAAATAGTGCTGAAGCAGGTGTCAATATTATAAATTCAAACGGCTTATGTATTGACATAATTGCCCCTGTTTCAGATTCATATGATGATTTGAATAACTACTCGGCAGTTATAAAGCTTACGTACTTTAATAAAACTTTCTTATTTATGGGCGATGCAGAGGAGTTATCCGAAAGTCAGATAACAGCAGATGTAAAAACTGATGTTCTTAAAGCCGGGCATCATGGTTCAAATTCTTCAACATCACAGTCTTTTCTGAAAAAGGTTTTACCTCAATATGCTGTTATTTCAGTTGGGGCAGGAAACAGATATGGACATCCAACTCAAGAGGTGTTAGGTTTATTGAGTAGTTTTGGAATTAATATTTACAGAACGGATGAAGTTGGCACAATTATAGCTACATCTGATGGAAACAACATAACAATTGATAAAAATGCTTCGGTAATACAAAGTAATGCGCCGCTAAGATAAGGAGGAACTTGTTATGCAAGTAATCATTGATAGATATGAAGGCAACTTTGCAGTAGTACAAATGCCTGATGGAAAAATGATAGATATGCCAAAAGAGTTAATACCCCCTCATGCCAAAGAAGGGGCAATTTTGGAGATAATATACAATGATGTTAAAACAAAAAACAGAGAAACTGAAATAATAAATAAAGTGAACAAGCTTTTTGATGACTAATATTTTGAAATCATAGGGATTGCTGTCCGCAGTTAATTTCTTTTCGTTTTCTGAATATTTTAGTAGGGTCAAGCTGTGAAAGCACAATATAAAGCCCTGTGATAAATCCGGATTTGCCGGCGTTTTGCGTTACAAAAATGCCTGCCTGCTGCAGTGAAGATGCTATAAATAAAATGGTGCCTGCAATAACCCCGGCTTTCATTGTGTTTTTTACTTTTACTTTGTCAAATACTTCCTTTTCAAAAACAAATATAACAGGTATGATAGATATTGCCCCAAGCGCAAAGCGAACGCCGTTAAAGGTGAATGTTCCCACCAATAAAGACCCCTCTTTTTGTGCTACAAAGGAAAGCCCCCATATCATTGCTGTCAGAAAAAGAAGTATTGTTGATTTAATTTTAGTTTGCATATAATTTTCCTTAGCGTATTTTTTAATACTTTTTATCAACCGGGAGGCCATGTGAGACTTCTGCCGCCCAGCACATGAAAATGCAGATGCAAGACTGACTGCATTGCGTTTTTTCCGCAGTTGTTAACTATTCTGTACCCGTCTTTCTCAATGCCGAGTTTTGCCGCAATTTGCGGTATAACCTCGAAAATTTTTGCAATAATATGAGAATTTTCGGGGGTAATTGTATTAGCAGAATCAATATGCTCTTTCGGGATTATAAGAAAATGAACAGGAGATGCCGGGCTTATATCATAAAATGCATAACAATACTCATCTTCATATATTTTTTTTGAAGGAATTTTACCGCTTGCGATTTTGCAGAATAAACAATCTTCCATGAATTTTGCCTCCATTAATTATTTTACTGTCGCCTTGATAATTTCTTCAACCACTGACAGTGCCTCATCTATTTTTTCGGGCAGTCTTCCGCCTGCTTGTGCGCTGTCGGGTTTTCCGCCACCGCCGCCGCCGGTGATTTTTGCCGCTTCACGAACTATATTTCCGGCATGCACGCCCTTTGAAACAGCTTCTGGGGTTGCCATAGAAACAAATGTTATTTTATCGTCCTTAAGGCTTGCCAGCAGAATATAACCGCACTTTGTTTTTTCTTTGAATCTGTCACCCATATTGCGAAGCTCATCTACACCGAATCCATCGATTCTTGCACTCACAACATCAATACCGGAAATATTTCTGATATTTGAAAGAATACTGTCAAATTGATTTCCTGCAAGCTTTTCACGCAGTTTTGAATTTTCTCTCTGCAAGTCTTTAAAACTATCCATAAAGGCTTGTGCCTTTGCCTCAAGCTCTGAAGTATTTGCCTTTAATATATCTGCTGTTCCAGAAACCTTTAACTCTGTCTCATAAATATATTCCAGCACCGTAGTGCCTGTAATTCCTTCAATTCTTCTGATACCTGCTGCCGCACTCGATTCGCTAATTAGCTTGAAAAGACCAATTTCGCTTGTGTTGTTTACGTGACAGCCGCCGCAAAGCTCAGTAGAGAAATCCCCCATTTTAACAACTCTTACAGTTTCACCGTATTTCTCTCCAAACAGTGCCATCGCACCCATTTTCAAAGCATCTTGTCGGCTCATCTCTGTTTTTGTAACGGGAAGAGATGCAAAAATGGCTTTGTTTACTATTTGTTCTACCTCTCGTATCTGAGAAGGGGTCAAAGCTTCAAAGTGTGAAAAATCAAACCTTAATCTGTCAGGGCTTACAAATGAGCCTGACTGCGTAACATGGTCTCCCAAAACAGCACGAAGGGCTTTTTGCAAAAGATGAGTTGCGCTGTGGTTTCTTTCGGTTGCCCGTCTTTTTTCTGAATTTACTTTTAATGTAAGCTCGTCTCCAACAGATAGTGTGCCTTTAATAATATTTACAAAATGAACAATTTTTCCGTCAGGCAATTTTTTGCATTCGGTAACTTCAGCACTCATATTTGAGTTTTCAAGCTTGCCAATGTCACCTGTCTGACCACCACTTTCTCCGTAAAATACCGTTTTATCTAAAATTATGGCAGCAATTGCATTTTCATTGGCAGATTCAGTAATGCTCCCGTCAACTATTAATGCCGTAACCTTGCCACGGCATTCATATTTGTTATAGCCTATAAACTCGGTTTTCATCGCCTTATCAAGCTTTGCGAAAACATCCTCGCTCCATGCAGCATCCTCACCTATGTTTCTTGCTTTTCTGGCACGTTCCTTCTGTGCGTTCATTTCCTTTTCAAAGCCTTCACAGTCAACACTCATATTGTTTTCTTCAAGTATTTCAATAGTAAGGTCAATAGGAAAACCGTAGGTATCGTAAAGCTTAAAAGTTGTAGCTCCGTCTAAAATGCTTTTCCCTTCTTTTTTCAGTTGAGAAATATAATTTGATAGCATTAAAAGCCCCGTATCTATGGTAGCGTCAAAGCTTTCTTCTTCTGTTTTAATAATTTTCTTAATATAGTCACGTTTCTCCAAAAGCTCAGGATATGCGCCTTTGGATTCATTTATAACAGTATCTGCAATATTATAAAGAAACGGCTTTTCAATTCCCAAAAGCTTTCCGTGACGTGCAGCACGGCGTAAAAGCCTTCTCAATACATAGCCCCTGCCCTCGTTTGATGGGAATACACTGTCACAAATCATGAAGGTTGTGCTTCTAATATGGTCTGTTATAACACGAAGAGATACGTCTTTTCTCTCATCATCACCATATTTTATACCAGCAACCTTTACTATTTCCTTCATAATATTAGTAATGGTATCAACCTCAAACAAATTATTAACATCCTGCATTATAGCTGCAATACGTTCAAGCCCCATGCCAGTGTCAATATTAGGCTTTGCAAGGCGGTTATAGTTACCGTTTTCATCTTTATCAAACTGTGTAAATACAAGGTTCCAGAACTCAACAAAACGGTCACAGTCACATCCGACAGCGCAATCATCACTTTTGCAGCCGTGCTCTATGCCACGGTCAAAAAAGATTTCAGAGCAGGGACCGCATGGGCCTGTCCCGATCTCCCAGAAATTATCTTCCTTTCCCATACGGACAATTCTGTCAGGCGGAACACCAACATTTTTTGTCCAAATATCAAAGGCCTCATCATCGTCCTCATATATAGTAATCCACAGCCTGTCCATAGGCATTTCCATAACCTGTGTGATAAATTCCCATGCCCAAGCTGTTGCTTCGGCTTTAAAGTAATCACCAAAAGAGAAGTTTCCGAGCATTTCAAAGAACGTGCCGTGCCTTGCTGTTTTGCCGACCCTCTCGATATCCGGCGTACGGATACATTTCTGACACGTTGTAACCCTGTTGTGGGGTGGAACCTCCTTGCCTAAAAAATATGGCTTTAAAGGTGCCATACCGGCATTTATTAAAAGAAGGCTTGCGTCATTTTGCGGTACAAGTGGAAAGCTTGGAAGGCGAAGATGACCCTTGCTTTCAAAAAAACTTAAATATTTTTCTCTGATTTCATTCAAGCCTGTTTTTTTCATTTAATTCTATCCTTTCAATGGCAAATACATAATTATTCCATAATATATTACTATACTACATTTTCATAAATAAAGTCAAGTTTTTTAATATAATTAAAACAATTGACTGTCTTAGAAAAGAGCAAACATTAAAATAAGTCGGAACA
The DNA here is from genome assembly GCA_964623915.1 of uncultured Oscillospiraceae bacterium. GTDB lineage: Bacteria > Bacillota > Clostridia > UMGS1883 > UMGS1540 > CAZUVQ01. The sequence goes on along the minus strand of CAZUVQ010000014.1, from coordinate 7,941 downwards.
GGTAATAGAATAGGGGAATATAATGAAAAGGGGGTGAAAACATATGTTCGTATTATTTAATAGTCTGACAACAGCTATAAGAGTACAGGAAGAACTGAAAAAGAACGGTATAAATTCATTAACTGTCCAGACAACCAAAAACCCCGGCACCCCGAACTGCGGTCACGCACTTAAGCTTGAAAACAAATATTTGTCCCGGCTAAAAAGCATAACCGCAGGAATGGGTGTAGATATCAAGGGAGTTTATTATGAGTAGAATTATATATCTGGATAATGCGGCTACCTCATTTCCTAAACCTCCTGAGGTTGTTCGGGAAGCGATAAAATGCATGGAAACTTACTGTGTAAATTCGGGCAGAAGCAGCCATATAAAAAGCCGTATTGCAGACAGAAAAATATATGAAGCAAGGGAAAATGCCGCCGAACTTTTCGGTATTGACAATCCTGAAAAGATTGCATTTATGCTAAATACAACTATGGCAATCAATCAGGGACTACGGGGTGTTCTCAATAAGGGAGACCACCTTATTATAACCTCTATGGAGCATAACAGTATATGGCGGCCTGCATCAACCCTTGAAATGCAGGGGGTTGCGCTCAGTATCGCACAGGCTGACGGTGATGGTTTAGTGACATGGCAGGATATACAGCCGCATATCAGAGCAAATACAAAGATAGTGGCAATGTTACACGGCTCTAATGTAACAGGGGGCGTAAATGATATCCGCTCAATAGGGAAAGAACTCAAAAAAAGGAAGATTCTCTTTCTCGTTGATGCGGCGCAAACAGCCGGTTGTGTGCCTGTTAATGTAGTCGATGATTATATAGACATACTGTGTTTTCCCGGACATAAGGGGCTTATGGGGCTTCCCGGTACAGGCGGAATTTACGTAAGGGAAGGAGTAAGCATTACTGCTATTTATGAAGGCGGTACCGGCAGCAACAGCGAAAGCCATCTGCAGCCGCGTATGATGCCTGATTATCTTGAAAGCGGAACTCTAAATGTTTTAGGTGTTTCGGCTCTTGGTAAAGGAATTGAATTTGTACGTAAACACTTTAATGAAATTGCAGAAAGTGAGAATTATCATGCCACCCGACTTGCCGATAATCTGGCAAATATTAAAAATGTAGCTGTTCTGGGGAAAAAACGCAGTACGGGGATTGTATCGGTTTCCTTAAAAGGTGTTGCACCGTCTGCGGCGGCTCATTTTCTTGACATGGATTACAAAATAGCAACAAGGGCAGGATTCCATTGTTCATACCTTGCGGCAAAAACAATGGGCGTAGAAGATGAGGGTAGCTTGAGATTTTCATTCGGACCGTTCAATACTGAAAACGATGTCAAAGCGGCAACAGAAGCAATGTTTAAAATTATGGTGTCGGAAAGTCATTAAAACTATTATCACCTCATAGATTATTGTGGGGTGATATTTTTGAGCAGAATATATGATTTCAGACAGAAAGAAGTTATAAACATATCTGACGGAAAACGGCTCGGTTTTATTTATGATGTTGATTTTGATGATAAGGAAGGTTTTATTAATGCGCTTGTAATACCGGGCAACGGCAAAGTATTTGGTATTTTCGGCAAGGATACTGAATATGTAATCCCTTGGGATGCCATTAAAAAGATAGGGGAGGATATTGTCCTTGTGGATTTAGATTCCACAAAATCGTCATAAATTATTATTTACATTTTTAGTTAATTATGGTAAAATGCAAGCGGAGGGTAGTCTATGAAAAAGAAAACCTGCTGCTTTACCGGACACAGGGCAATTCCCGCTTTGGAAATCGAAAAATTAAGGGCTAATGTTGAAAAAAAAATAGCCGCTCTAATTGTAATGGGTGTGACAAATTTTATTTGCGGTGGTGCTATTGGTTTTGATACGCTTGCAGCTGAAAGTGTCATTATGTTCAGAAAAACGAACCCCATGGTGCGGCTAATTATTGCTGTGCCCTGTCGAGGTCAGCACGAAAGATGGAATACATATCAGCAAAAGAAATATGAGGGCATTTTAAAACAAGCCGATGAGGTTAAATATTTATCCGACAGCTACTATGATGGTTGTATGCAAAAGCGTAATGAATACATGGTAGATAAAAGCGAATACTGTATTGCATATTTCAGAAACCACGCCGGTGGCACCTTGAAAACTATTATGTATGCCAAGGAAAAGGGCATGTCTGTTATATATGTTTAATACTATGTTAAAAATAAAGGCAAAAAAACATCCCTCAAGCTTTGTTAATGCTTGAAGGATGTTTTTTTAGTTTGTAAAAGACATTTATTTTTTCAGCTGCTCAGCAAACAAGTATGAGCCGCCCTCAACGGTATATGTTTTTCCGCTGGGCAAGGTTATGTCAGCCACAGTTGTGTCCGGCAGAGAAAACTCAAAGTGCACAATATTTTCGCCGTCGATGTACCAGTTGCTTGTTACGGTTCCCTGTCTTGTTTCTATGGAACAGTTTATAAAGCCTAATCTCTCATCAACAGAGGGTTTCAACAAAATATGTGTATAGCCGGCACCGTCATCTTCAACTATAACACCTGCCACAACACAGTACAACCAGTCAGCAACCGCACCATATGCGTAGTGGTTAAATGAATTCATATTATCACTCCAGAACGAGCCGTCCACCTTAACACCGTCCCAGTGTTCCCAGATTGTTGTAGCACCGTTGTTTACCGAATACAGCCATGACGGGAAAGCCTCCTGCAGCAACAGGTCATATGCTACTTTAGTATAACCGTTATCCGAAAGGGCATGAAGAAGATATGGTGTTCCCAGAAAGCCTGTTGTGAGTCGGTTTTCGTTCTCGCGGACAAGTTTTGCGAGATAATCTGCTACTTTTTTTCTGTCATCACATAAATCAAAATAGAGCACAATTGCACAAGCAGTTTGTGTTTTATCTGTCGGCAGACCATCTTTTATATATGTTTGTTTTATTGCATTTACAGTATTCTCGTAAAGCTCTTCATAATCTGACATATCTTTTCCGAGGATTTTTCCTGCCTTTATAAACAGGGAATTTGAGTATGCAAAATAACAGGATGCAATGAAATCTTGATTTGTTGCACCTGTATATGAGCCTTCCTCACTGTCAAGAGCAAGCCAGTCACCATAATTATTCGCACCAAGCCAAAGAAATTCCTCAGGGCCGGCACTATGCATATAGTCAACCCATTTTTTCATACTGTTAAACTGATTTATCAGTATATCAGTGTTACCGTAAGCTTTGTATATCTGCCATGGGCAGATAACTGCTGCATCTCCCCAACCGGAGGAAACACGTGTAACTCTTTCTTTGGAAAAGACAGGGGTTACCCCTTCTATGCTCCCGTCATCATATTGCTCGAGCGCAACATCTGAAAGCCATTTTTTGAAAAACTTTTCAACGTTATAATTTATTGCTCCTGTTCTTACAAATACCTGAGCATCACCAAGCCAGCCAAGGCGTTCGTTTCGTTGCGGACAATCTGTTGGAACATCAAGATAATTGCCCTTCTGACCCCAAATGATATTATGGTAAAGTTGATTGATTTTTTTGTTGCCGCAAGTAAAATAACCTGTTCTCGTGATATTAGAATGAACTGCGATTGCCAAAAAATTATCTGTGTTTATATCCATAATATCAATACCGTCAACCGATATATAGCGAAAACCCTGAAAAGAGAATAAAGGTTTGAATATTTCAACCTCATCAGTACCCTTTGTATATACATTAGTCTGTTTTGCCGTTCTCAGGTTTCCGGTGTAGAAGTTGCCGTCTTTATCAAGGATTTCTGCATGGCGTATGCTTACAGACGTCCCTTTTTTGCCTGTCAGCTTTACCTCAACATAACCTGTCAGGTTCTGCCCGAAATCAATTACTGTATCCCCGGCAGGAGTTTTAAAGCTTGAAAGCGCAAAAATACGCTCCTGCTCACAAATTATTTCTCCTATCTGGGGAACAAGAGTTGTTTTTACTTCATCCGGCAAAGCTTTACCTATATATTTAACAGGTGCTGTATTGTCTGCAATTTCACCGTGATATATTTCAGAGTCCAAAATATTTGATGTATAAACATCACAGCTTTCGTCTGATGACACAATTTCAGTAATACCGTTTTCGTATTCAATGTCAAGTGAAAATATCACACTTGTATGGTCACTGAAATAATTATTTGAATCATTAAAGCCGATGCAACCCACAGCCCAGCCTTTGCCTAATAAAATTTTTAATTCAGAATTATCTGTAATCATATCTGTTACGTCAAATTCCTGATACTGTGTCTGGTTAAAATAACTTGTCCATCCCGGAGCAAAAACGTAATTTCCAACCCTCGCATTATTAATAAATGCAGCATACATACCGATAGCTGAAACATGTAGCTTTGCAGCTCTGATTTTGCCGCACGGTTTGATGTTTACCAAAAAGCAAGGAGAAACCGTACTGCCAGACGGTGATTTTATCCACTTTGCATTCGTGAATGCACTATTTTTATTTTTTTTATCTGTTGCTTCTGTGTTCATATATATAGCCCCTTTTTAATATATAATCTATAATATTATTGACTTTATTATAAAAACATGATAATAATAAAACAACAACTATTTTTTTTACTTTCGGGGGTGATTTTATGGTAGTGGATAAATACGACATCAGCTATACAGGATACGAAGGCATTGTTATAAATATATGTAATTCTGATCCTGCAAATCTGCACACACATGATTTTCTTGAAATCGGGTATATTGGCAGCGGAAGTGTGAATCATTCTTTCTGCGAAAAAAACACAGTACTAAAAAAAGGAGACTATTTTATAATTGATTATGGTGACAGCCACAGCTATAAAAGTTGCGGGGAAGAACCTGCGTCGGTTATAAACTGTCTTTTCGTAGCCGGCTTTATAGATTCAACAATGAAAAACTGCAAAAGCTTTAAAGATGTTGTTTCCAATTATAATATAAGGTTCAACTATCAAAGATTAGCTGATATCCCCACTCAATATATTTTTCACGACGATAACGGTAGTATAATGACAATGCTTTTAGAAATGCAGAAAGAACTAAAAGAAAAAAAGCACGGTTATGTTGAAGTTGTTCGTTCACTGCTTATCAATATACTGATTATGACAATGCGTAAGATAGAACGACCGGATTACAGGGGTGAATACAGCGATGCTATAAATTACATAATCAATTATGCTAATAAAAATCATAAAGAAAAAATCAACTTTGGGAATATTGCAAAGCAGCTCAATTACAGCAACACATACCTGAGTGCAAAATTTAAAGATGAAACAGGAATTAATTTTTGCAACTATGTTCAGAGACTTCGCATTGAAACTGCATGTAAGCTGCTTGTAAATACCGAAAAGAAGATAAGTGAAGTGGCTGAACTTTCGGGATATGAAAATGTTAAGTTTTTTAATGTGCTGTTTAAGAAGGTTATGACAATGCCACCGAGGGAATACAGACGAATATTCAACAATATACATATAGAAGGGGCAATACCCAAAAACCATTTCATTTAGACATATAAACATATACTAAATTAAACTAGTATAAACTAACAAAAATTTTTGTTGACATTTATTAAAATTAATTGTATAATGTGTAAAGTATGTTAATTATTTTAATTAAGGATGTTGAAAGTTAGTGCAAGTAATAAAATTTATAAATTTTGTTGTTTCTGCTACTTTTTTTGTTTGCTATTTCTACCAGTTGATATATGTACTTGTTCCGTTTTTTATTAAGAAGCGTATGAGTGGCCTTGATGTTAGGCGAAAGTACGCCGTGCTTATCTCAGCGAGAAATGAACAAGCCGTTATCAAAAACCTAATAGACAGCATAAAAAAGCAGAACTATTACACGGGTTGTATTGATATCTTTGTGGTTGCAGATAACTGCACTGATAAAACTGCAAAAGTTGCAAAAGATGCAGGTGCAATAGTATGGGAAAGAAAAAGTAAAAAGCTTGTTGGAAAAGGATATGCTCTGGACTATCTTTATAATAAGATTAATTCAGAATATCCGGACAATGACTATTCGGGATTTTTTATTTTCGATGCTGATAATATTCTTGATAAAAACTATATAGCTGAAATGAATAAAACCTTTTCAGAAGGCTATAGGGTGGTAACATGTTACCGTAATTCAAAAAATTACAGTTGTAACTGGATTTCTGCCGGATATGCTCTTTGGTTTTTGCGTGAATCAAAGTATATAAATGAAGCGAGGATGCTTCTTGGAACGAGTTGTTCGATTTCAGGTACAGGCTTTCTTGTGAGCAGTGAGATTTTAAGGGAAATTGGCGGTTGGAAGTTTTTTCTTTTAACGGAAGACATTCAGTTTACAGTTCACAATATAATCAGAGGCGAAAGAATAGGTTATTCAAGAAATGCTGTTGTATATGATGAACAACCGGTGAAATTCAGCCAGTCATGGAAGCAGAGAATGAGATGGGCAAAAGGCTTTTATCAGGTGTTTTTGAAATATGGAAAAGACTTGTGTAAGGGAGTTATTAAAACAAAGAGCTTTGCTTGTTTTGATATGTTAATGATAATAATTCCGGCAATTTTAATGCATAGTATGACATTGATTATGAATATATCGGCGATTATTTTAGTAGAAAGCAAAGGGTTTGATTCACGAGAGCTTATTAAACTTATGGTTTATTCTCTGATTAGTATGTATTTTATTATGTATTCGCTTGGATTAATTACTACAATTACAGAATGGAAAAACATTAATTGCAGTAATTTTAAGAAACTGCTGTATACGTTTACTTTCCCCATATTTTTGGCAACCTATATACCAATTTCGGTTATAGCTCTTTTCAAGAATGTTAAATGGGAGCCGATTAAACATTCTTATTCCTTATCAATTGAAGAAATTCAGACAGATAATAATATAAAACTAAAAAAAGCTTTATAAGAAAATTACCCACGTTTTTCGTGGGTAATTTTTTATTAATATTCATTTAATGCAAACCCATGTGGAAACAATTCTTTTAAACTGTATTTTGTTATGCTTTTCCCGTCATAAAGATAAATAGTAAAATCACTATCACAAAATTCTTGCATTACCTGTCTGCAAACACCACAGGGAGGGCTGAATTTTTTAATGTTCCCTTTAAGTCCGGCAACAATTGCAATTTTTTCAAAGCTTTTCTCTCCTTCACTGATAGCCTTGAAGAAAGCAGTTCTTTCTGCACAATTTGTAGGTGTATAGGCAGAGTTTTCAATGTTACAGCCAAGATATACCTTGCCGCTTGCGGCTAAAAGTGCGGCACCGACGTTGAAGGAAGAATAGGGCGCATATGAATGTTTCATGGCTTTTATGGCTTCATTTACTAATTGTTCAGGCTTCATATTGAGTCTCCTAACATGGTTTGCATCTATATTATTAAAATCCAAGCATTTTTAATCATTTTTCATAATTATTATCATTTATATTAATAATTTAACACTAAAAGCATTTAAATTCAAGTTAATTTTGTGTTTTGGCATTACTTTTAAGGAAAATGTCACCCAAAATTTGCAATTCAACAAGAAAACATGAAATTTAGTGAATTTTTGTTGAAAAATGCCGTTTGTTGTTATAAAATGAAAATTAGGGTTGAAACGGCGAAATAGGCGATAAATTAATTTAAATGAATAGTGACACATGTGACTTTAATTATGGAGAAATATGTGCGGCCATGGAAACTGTTATTAATGGCAAAAATGGGAAGTTAAGGGGTGAATCACATGATTCCCAAATATTTATATCACTATACAAATGTAGATAGTTTGCTGAAAATTTTGCAATCACAGACTATTAGATTTACTCGCTTGGATCTACTAAATGATCCATATGAAGGCAATTTTTTATTTTCAGATATGTAAGAATTACAGGATGAAAAAAGAAGATTAATTTATTGCTCGTGTTGGAATGCAGAAGAAAAAGAAAGTAT
>CAZUVQ010000013.1:0-25671 GCA_964623915.1 uncultured Oscillospiraceae bacterium | reverse complement strand
ATCCCCTGATTTGTCCATTCTCATATCAAGGGGCGCATCATTCATGTATGAAAATCCTCTTTCAGCCTCATCAAGCTGATGGGATGAAACACCCAAATCCATTATGAAGCCGTCAACTGCTTCTATATTTAAATTATTCAAAACATTTTTTATATCACTGAAATTGCTTTTTACCAAAGTAAAATTATCATTTATTTGTGCAAGGTTTATTCTTGCCGCTTCAATAGCATCAATATCACGGTCTATACCTATTATATGACCACCGCGCTTTAGCACCTCGCTGCTGTGACCGCCGCCACCCAATGTCATATCAACATATACTCCGCTATTTTTTACAATAAACTCAATTGTTTCATCCAATAAAACACTGATATGGTGAAAGTCCATTTACTTCTCCTTCAGATTATTTTCAAAGGCTCATATTTGCAAGCTGTGCCCCTGCCTCTTCAAGGCTCATTGAATCTTCGCCCTCATTATATTCTCTCCAAAGGTCTGCATTCCAAATCTCTATTTTATTTAGTGCACCCACAACCACAACTTCATTTTTTTCATCATCCATTTTACCGTAGCTCCGAAGATTGGCAGGTACTACAACACGACCCTGCTTGTCCGGCTCACAATTCACCGCACCGGAGGAGAATATACGAAGAACTCGTCTGGCATCGGGATTATGCACATTCAGTTTTTCAAGAGAAGTCACAAATTTATTCCATTCGTCAAGCGGATAAACATCAAGGCATTTGTCATACCCCTTGGCAATGACAAAGCCGCCGACAAGCTCTTCCCTGAAACGTGAAGGCATTATCAGCCTACCTTTTGCATCTATATTGTGACAATATTCACCTGTAAACATCGCCTTCACCTCCTCCACTTTATGGAACTTTGTGGTACTTTCCTCCACTTTCTTTAAATTTTAACCTAATTTTCTAAAAATTGCAAGCGTTTTTAAGAAATTTTTATATTTTTTTTTAATAATATTGTAAATATTTTTTTAACCACAAGATATTGATAGTAATTGTAAAATATTACAATATATAGATGGTAGTTAAAAAAGTAATATTTGTAATGCGAATTAATATGAAATCAGATATTTTTTGTTGACAAATAGTGGTTTGTGTGTTAAAGTATTTTGTAGCCGCATGAAAAGGGTTTTTTAAAAGCTTATGCTTGCCCTTACAGCGTGTCCTAAATTAATATGGGAGGTGTATTTTGAATGTATGCAATTATTGAAACAGGCGGCAAACAATACAAGGTATCAGAAGGTGATGTTCTTTACATCGAAAAACTTGAAGTTTCCGCTGAAGATTCGGTTAAATTCGACAAAGTTTTAGCAATCGGCGGTGATAACGACGTTGTAGTCGGCGCACCGTATGTTGATGGTGTATCTGTTGATGCTAAGGTTTTAAAGAACGGAAAAGCAAAGAAGATTTTGATCTTCAAGTATAAGCCAAAAAAAGGCTTCCGCAGAAGACAAGGTCATCGTCAACCTTATACAAAGGTTGAAATATCAAAAATCAATGCATAAATAAAGATGACAGAGATTACTATAAAAAAAGAAAACGGCAGTATTGTCTCTTTTGAGATATCAGGTCACACAGGCTATGCTAATGAAGGCAGAGATATAGTATGCGCTTCTTTATCATCCGTTGTGTGGTGCACGGTAAACGGTCTTATAAACGTTCTTCATATTCCCTGTGAATATATAGAAAACGAAGGCCATTTATCCGTAAAAATCCCCCTTCTGCCGGAAAATGCCCGTAAAGAGGCTGATTATCTTCTGAAAAGCATGGATTTGTTTTTCGATGAACTCATTTCTCAGTACGGCTCTTATATCACAAAAACGGAGGTGTAAATCATGTTTATGTTAAATATTCAGTTGTTCGCACATAAAAAAGGTGTTGGTTCAACAAAAAACGGTCGTGACAGTGAAAGCAAACGTCTCGGTGTCAAGAAGGCTGACGGTCAGTCGGTTCTCGCAGGAAACATTCTCGTAAGACAGCGCGGCACAAAAATTCATCCCGGTATTAACGTGTCACGCGGCAGTGATGATACTCTTTTTGCACTTGAAGCCGGCAAAGTAAAATATGAACGTCTTGGCAAGGATAGAAAAAGAGTAAGCGTATACGCTCAGTAAATTTTAAAAATCCCGGAGGTTTTTCGGGATTTTTATTCAATTATAGGAGAAAATGTATGTTTGTTGACATAGCACGTATTTCTCTTGCTGCTGGAAATGGCGGCAACGGCCTTGTTTCATTCAGAAGAGAAAAGTATGTACCTGCCGGCGGACCGGACGGAGGCGACGGCGGCAGAGGCGGAAGTATTATATTTATTGTTGATTCAGCTATGACAACATTGATGGACTTCCGTTACAAAAAAATATACAGGGCTAAAAACGGAGAAGAAGGAAAAGCCCTGAAAAGCAGTGGCAAGGATGCCCCTGACCTTATTGTTAAGGTTCCCGAAGGCACCCTTGTTCGTGATGCAAAAACTAATAAAATACTTGCGGATATGACAGGTGATGGCAAGAAATTTATAGCCGCAAAGGGCGGCAACGGAGGTTGGGGTAACCAGCATTTCGCCACCCCTACAAGGCAGGCACCTAAGTTTGCAAAGCCCGGCCTTCCCGGACAGGAACGTGAAGTTATACTTGAACTTAAGCTTTTAGCTGACGTAGGGCTATTGGGCTTTCCAAATGTAGGTAAATCAACTCTTTTATCAACGGTCAGCTCAGCCCGTCCCAAAATAGCAGATTATCATTTTACAACACTGCAGCCCAATTTAGGTGTTGTCACAAAACACAACAAATCTTTTGTGCTGGCAGATATACCAGGTCTTATTGAAGGCGCAGCAGAAGGTGCGGGCTTAGGGCTTGACTTTTTGCGGCATATAGAGCGCACAAGGCTTTTGATTCATGTTGTTGATATTTCGGGCATTGAAGGGCGTGACCCTATAGAGGACTTTACAATTATTAATGAAGAACTCGAAAAATACAGCCCCCTGCTTTTGACAAGGCAGCAGATTGTTGCAGGAAACAAAGCAGATATTGCTGTTGACCGCACAAAACTTAGTGATTTTCGTGAATTTGTAACAGAGTCTGGTTACCACTTTTTTGAAATAAGTGCGGCAACGGGTGAGGGTGTTGATGCTCTTATGGATTATGTTACAAAAACGCTTGACAAATTACCCCCGGTTCCGACATATACTGCGGAAATTGATGACGAGGTTGATGACACGGATTATTCTTTATATGAAATAAACATAAACAATGGCATTTATGAGGTTTCGGGGCCGTTTGTGGACAAGCTTATATCCGCCGTGAATTTCGGAGATGATGAATCTGTGGCATATCTTCAGCGCAGTATTAAAAGCCGCGGTATTATTGAAGAACTTGAAAAGCTCGGCATCAACGAAGGTGATACAGTTAGGTTCGGCGATGTAGAATTTGATTTTATAAATTAGGATGTGTGGGCAGTGAAAAAAATTGGCTTGTTGGGAGGAAGTTTTGATCCTATTCATATAGGCCATGTTGCAATAGCCGAAGCCGCAAAAGCGGCTTTGGCTATTGATTTTGTTATTTTTATTCCTGCTTCCTGTTCCCCGTTTAAAAGCGGCAGCACCGTGAGCGATGAAGACCGTATGGAAATGGTTCGGCTTGCCCTTTTATCAAACCCTGATTTTTTGATTTCTGACTACGAAATAAAAAAAGGCGGCAAAAGTTTTACCTTTGAAACCGTAACATACATAAAAAGCCAATACCCCGATGATAAATTATTTTTAATTTTGGGTGATGAGGCTTACAGTGAATTGGGGCACTGGAAAAATCCGGAGATAATTGCCGCTAACTGTGATTTTGCTGTGGTTACAAGGGATAATAAGGGTATTCCCAAAAATGCTCATTACATAAAAATGAACCCCGTCAACGTATCCTCCACCGAAATACGCAAAAGGCTTCGTGAAGGTAAAAGCTGCAGCACCATGCTTGACAGTCATGTGCTTTCATATATAGAAAAAAACAATCTTTATAAGGAATGAGTAAATTGACAGAGACTGAAATGATTGCTCGTCTTTGTGCATCCTTGTGTGAGAAACGCTTCCTACATACGATGGGTGTTGCAAAAACTGCAAAAGAACTTGCACACTATTACGGATATGATACAGACAAGGCGTACACAGCCGGTCTTTTGCATGACTGTGCAAAAGACATACCTTATGCAGATGCTATTGAAGACTGTAAAAACAGTGGCGCAACATTGAAGGATATATGTATTAAAGAACCTGGCCTTATCCACCCCTATCATGGTGTGGTGTTGGCTGAGAGAATATACGGTATTACCGACAAAGAAATTCTCAGTGCAATAAAGCATCATACTACAGGACATGGCAATATGCCGCTTCTAACAAAAATAATCTATCTTTCAGATTCCATAGAACCCTCAAGAAATCATGCAGGTGTTGATACAATACGTGAGCTTGCTTACAAGGACTTAGATGAAGCACTGCTTCGCACAATGGATGCAACCATCAGGCATATAATAAATAAGGGTGGCCTCTTGGATAAGGACACAGTTGAGGCAAGAAATTTCCTGATAATTGAAAAAAAATCTCAAATTTAGGGGGCTTTTATGGATAACAAAATACAAAAAATAATGAGTAAATTTGATGTCACCGGCGAAGTTTGCAAGGTAAAACCCTTGCTGACAGGCCATATCAATAATACATACTGCATAACCCTATGTGACAAAACATCAAAAACCTTGTACACTCTGCAAGAGATAAATAAATATGTTTTTAAAAACCCGCCCGCTGTAATGGAAAACATAGTTAATGTAACAGAGCACATAAAAAAGAAGATTTCAGAGAACGGCGGTGACGTTCTACGAGGCTGTCTTACGGTGATACTAACCAAGGATAACAATCTTCCTTACCTTTGCGATGAAAACGGCGAATACTGGCGCGTTTACACATATATTGATGATGCCTATACTGTTGACACGGCAGATAATACCGCACTTTTAAAGAGCGCAGGTGAAGGCTTTGGAAAATTTCAGCGCATGCTCGCAGATTTTCCAATGGATAAGCTCAATGAAACAATCCCAAAATTTCATGATACTTCTTTTAGATACGAACAGCTTATGCAAGCATATGAATGTGATAAAATGGGAAGAGCTAAAGAGGTTGAATCAGAAATTGAGTTTTTCCGCAATCACAAAAATGAAATGTGTTCTCATGTAAAGCTTTGTTCTGAAGGAAAGTTTCCCCTTCGTGTGACGCATAATGACACAAAATTCAATAATATTTTAATAGACAGTAAAACACACAAATCCCTTTGCGCTATAGATCTTGATACTGTTATGCCCGGGCTTTCCGTTAATGATTTTGGGGATGCAATTCGTTTTGCGGCAAACAATGCCGTAGAAGATGAGCGTGATTTATCAAAGGTTTTCATAAAAATGGATCTTTATAACGCATTTGCAGACGGCTTTTTGTCAAAGCTTGGAAACAGTATGACACGCACAGAAATCGAGAATATGCCCCTTGCGGCAAAAATAATAACAATGGAAATAGCCTCCCGTTTTCTTGCGGATTTTCTTAACGGAGATGTTTATTTCCGCACAGATTATAAAGAGCATAATCTTGTTAGGACACGCTGTCAGATACAGCTTGCAAAATCAATGGAAGAGCATTATGATGAAATGCAAAAAACCATTGAAAAATATCTGTAATAAATCTATAAAAAGTTTTGCTGGCATTTATAATGGTTGGTGGTAGACTGCCACTCAATAAATGCCATAATTTAAGCCAAAAACCAGGGTTTCCCCTAAGTTTTTGGCTTTTTCTCTGAATAATTCTTTACTTTCTTTTCCAGCCCTCTTTATTTACCTGCCTTGCCCTTGCAATTGCAAGGCTATTTTCGGGTACATTATCGGTTATGGTAGAACCGGCAGCCGTATAAGCACCCTCCTCAACAGTAACCGGAGCAATTAAATTTGTATTACAGCCAATAAAAGCATTATCTTTTATAATGGTTTTGTGCTTGTTTTTCCCATCATAATTACATACAACGGTTCCACAGCCAAAATTAGTGTTTTCACCAACTTCGGCATCGCCGATATAGGTAAGATGTGAAACCTTTGTTCCGTCGCCTATACTGGATTTTTTTATTTCTACAAAATCACCAATTTTGACATTTTTACCGATTTTACTCTCAGGCCTGATATAAGCAAAAGGACCGACAGTTGTTCCCTCATCAATCGTGCTTTCCATTATAACGGAATGTTTGACTTTAACACCGTCACCGATTTTACTGTCACAAATTTCGGTGCAGAAACCGATATGGGCGTTTTTCCCTATAACAGTATTACCTCGAAGGTAAACGCACGGTTCTATTACAGTGTTTTCCCCTATTTCAACCGTATCATCAATATATGTTGTTTTTCTGTCAACAAAAGTGACATTTTTATATTCCATACTAATTAAGCCTTCCTTCTATCAGCTTTGCAAGGTAACCGGCTCTGTCCTCAATATCCGACTGGTTTTCGCCTTCTATCATTACCCTGACGCACGGTTCAGTTCCGGAAGCACGCACAAGCACCCTTCCCCGTCCGCCAAGCTCTGCCTCTACTTCTTGGATTGCCTCTAAAATTACCTTATCCTTATTATAATCATATTTCTTTTTGTTGCTGACTTTGGCATTAATCATACACTGCGGAAGCGGTGCAAAAACATCTGAAAGCTCAGAAATTCTTTTACCGGTACTTTTCATTATTTCAAGAATACAAAGTGCCGAAACAAGACCGTCACCCGTGGTGTTGTGATTTAAGAAAATAATATGCCCTGATGCCTCTCCTCCGAGGATATATCCGGATTTTATCATTTCTTCAAGAACATATCTGTCTCCAACTTTTGTTTGAACTATGTTTATTCCCATTTCCTTGGCGGCAAGCACAAGACCCAAATTTGTCATTACTGTTGTAACAAGAGTGTTTCTCACAAGCCTGCCCTGCTCCTTCATTTCTTTGGCGCAGATGAGCATAATTTTGTCACCATCAGTGAGGTTTCCTTTTTCATCAACAACAAGAAGCCTGTCGGCATCACCGTCAAAGGATAATCCAATATCAACCTTTATGTTTCTTACATATTCACAAAAGTCGTCAGTATGGGTTGAACCACAATTCTTATTGATATTGAGACCGTTGGGGTGGTTGTGAACTGCAAAAACCTCCGCGCCAAGCTCACACAAAACACGCACAGCCGTTTCGCTCGCCGCACCGTTAGCACAGTCAACGGCAATTCTCATGCCATCAAGGTTCCCTTCTAAAACACTTTTTGCAAATTCTGCATAATCGGTTATGGCTGACTTACAGCGAGTTATAATACCTACCTCGTCACCTGTAGGAATATCAGAAACCTGCCTTTCGCCCATGACGATTTTTTCTATTTCATCTTCATATTCGTCATTTAATTTGTAACCGTTTGCATTAAATATCTTAATTCCGTTGTACTCAGCAGAGTTATGGGATGCAGAAATAACAACACCTGCATCCGCTTCATATTTTCTTGTAAGATGTGCAACAGCCGGCGTCGGAATGACGCCTAAGGTAATTACCTCAGCACCTGCAGAGCAAAGACCTGAAGCAATAGCTGCTTCAAGCATATCTCCAGAAATTCTTGTATCTTTTCCTATTAAAATTTTTGGTGTCCTCTGAATTTCGTGCCTGATAAGGCTGGCAGCTGCCAGACCTATTTTATGTGCTATATCACATGTTAATTCAGTGTTTGCAATTCCTCTGACACCATCTGTACCAAATAATCTGCCCATATACTCTCCTTTAAAATATCATATTTTACTACTCAACAGTAACTGATTTTGCAAGATTTCTGGGTTTATCAACATCCAGACCTTTTAAAACAGAAGTAAAATATGCAAGAAGTTGTAGTGGAACAATGGCAACTGCAGGTGCCAGAAGGGGATTAACCTTCGGTAATATGTAGCAGGCACCACAATCACTTACAGAGCAGTCGGGAGTGCAAAAGCTTATGGCATACGCTCCCCTTGCTATAACCTCTTTTATATTATTATCTGTTTTACTGCAAATCTCAGGGTTTGTTTTTATCGATATTACAATACTGCCCCTTTCTATCAAGGCAATTGGTCCGTGCTTCAATTCTCCGCAGGGATATGCATCACTGTGTATATAAGTAATCTCCTTGAGCTTTAGTGATGCTTCTGAGGCAACAGCATAATCCGCACCTCTACCCATAAAATAAATGTCACGTTCCCTATAAAGCCGCTCGGCAAGCTCTGCCATTTTCCCTTCAAGCTCCAATGCTTTTTCTATCTGAAATGGAAGCATTAAAATATCTTTTTTTATTTCTATTGCATCATACCCTCTTGACTCAGCCGCATACGCCGCCAGCAGATAAAGCACGGCAAGCTGTGTTGTATGCGCCTTTGTTGATGCTACTGCAATCTCTGTGCCAGCCCTTGTGTAAAGCACATAATCGGCTTCACGGGCAATGCTGCTTCCTTGTGTGTTTGTTATTGCCAGTACTTTTGTTCCCATTTTTTTAGCATACCGTAGAACTGCAAGAGTATCAGCGGTTTCACCTGACTGACTTATTACAATACAGGATGTATCCTCTCCCAAAGGCGCACCACGATATCTGAATTCTGATGAATTATCAACCTCACAAGGAATTTGTGCAATTTTTTCAAAAACAGTCCTGCCGGACAAAGCCGCATGGTATGCCGTTCCACACCCAATAATATAAAGCCTTTTTCCACTTTCAAAAAAACAGGGTTCAACATTTTCAAGTGTAAGCACGCCGTTTTTGTCAATTCTGCCGCAAAGTGCATCATTTACAACTTTTTCCTGGCTGAATATTTCTTTTTGCATGATATGATTGAAATTATCATCCTCATCATGCTTTGCCAATAGGGGAACATCGTAGGGCTCTTTTTTTATAATTTTACCCGTATTGTTATAAAACACGGCACCCGAGGGTCTTATGTCCGCCGCCTCGCCATCACTTAGGATATACATTTTTTTTACTCTGCCTGCAATTGCCAAAGCGTCAGATGCTATATAATTTTCAAAATCACTTGTTCCGACAATCAATGGGCTGTCCTGTCTTATTGCAACAATCCTGTCTTTTTCCCTTCCGCAAACAACGCCCAATGCATAGCTTCCTTTAAGTCTTGTAGCTGCCATCAAAGTTGCTGACAATAATTCACCATCGTAATAATGGTTGATAAGATGAGGTATGACCTCTGTATCAGTTTCAGTGACAAACTTATATCCCATTTCCTCAAGTTCAGCTTTCAATATCTGATAGTTTTCAATTATTCCGTTGTGTACAACGGCAATATCTCCGCTGATATGAGGGTGTGAATTGAGTTCTGAGGGCTCACCATGAGTAGCCCATCTTGTGTGCCCTATTCCCGTTTGCCCTTCTTCTTTTATTTCATTACACATTCTTTTTAGATTATCAAGCCTTCCGTCAGACTTGACAAGGCAAAGACCACTGCTGCATAAAACAGCAATTCCCGCCGAGTCATACCCTCTGTACATAAGGCTTTCAAGCCCGTCAAGTAGTATAGGCACTGCATTATCTTTTCCGGCTATACCGAAGATTCCGCACACATTAATCAAATCCTTCCGGCACTGCCGCAGGAAAAGAACTATCATAAAGTCACCGTCACCTGCGGCAGCACATTATGATATTTTTATTTATTTATTTATAATATGTATTACAAAGCCCTCTGTTTACGGATTGCTCCGCATTTTTACTGCTTTGCTGTCGACATACCAGCCGTGGGGCTTCCGCCGAATCTTTCGATACTCCCCAACCTCGTCAACCGACCTCGCAAGCCGGCCCGGGCGCTTTTTTTTGCGAAGCTTTTTCTCCTTTCCCTATAATATGGTTGCGATAAGGTCTTCATGATAAATATTATATTCGCAAAGCATAAATTTGTCAATATAATTTTAATTTAGGGCAATATAATGTTATTTGAATAAGATGAATTTATGTTGAATAACTATAAAGAGCCGGGTTAAACCCCAGCTCTTATATGTTTATGTCGTAAAAAACGACTCATTAATAGAAATGAAATTAAAATTGCAGCAAATCCGCTTGATAAAAAAAACTGTCTGTTAAAAAGCAAGCTTATGTAATCTGCTACCAAAAGATTTGACGCGTTGAACAAAAAATGCGTGAGCATTGTCATATATATACTTTTTGTAATTTTATAAGCATATCCTAAAATAAAGCCAATTACGAAAGCGTATGTTCCCTGAATAACATTCATGTGCATAATACCGAAAACCGCTGCCTGTAATAGATTTGCCAATAAAAACGGCCTTGCTGATGAGAGCTCATTTAAAACAACTCCACGATACATCAGCTCTTCAAAAATAGGCGCAAGTATTCCGACTATCAGGAAAATAACATACACATCTCCGGTTACAATTGATGTAATTGTAGTATCATAATCAACCACAAACCTTTCAAAAAACGGTTGCGCCGTTATTTCTATTGCCAAAATATTAAGGCCGTATGCTAAAAAAAAGCTGGCTATAATTTCTCTTGCACCAAGTGTTTTCTTTAATATCGCCTTTTTCCACGACCTGTTCCTGATTTTCATGACATACATGAAAATCAAAACAGAAAGCACCATGGAAGAAACGAGCACTACTACAGAGCCTTTATCAACCCTGTCTACCGATGCAAGAAAAAACGCTATTAAACTGTCGGGATTTGTATATCCGTTTATAAGCTTCAATATGGTATTGCATAACGGTATCATCACAATGGAGGCGAGCTGTGAAAATACGAAGATTACAAGATACAAAAAAACATATAAGAGGCTTTCTAACCTTTTCGCCATACATCCTCCGCCTCCATGATTGCTTTTTTGATTATTTTTGCTGATGAATGAAGACCTTCATATTCCATTCTTGTCAGAGGCAACTCCGGTATTTGCGATACTCCCTTGGAATTTATAACTGCCGGAACGCCTATATAAACATCCTCAAGCCCGTATTCGCCTGAAGGGCATAAAGATACAGTTAGTATTGAATTTGAATCAAGCGCAATTGCCTCAGCAATTTTGTTTGCAGACAGGGCAATGGCATATGAGGTTGAGCCTTTTTTTCTGATTATTTCATAAGCAGCATTTTTCACACTTTCAAATATGGTTTCCATTCGTTTTCCGCCGCATTTGCCGCATGTAACACAAAACTCCGGAACAGATAATCCTGCAATGGTAGTTTTGCTCCACGCCGGAATTTCGCTGTCCCCGTGCTCACCCAACACATAAGCATCTATATCCCTCGGGTCAATATTTGTGTGTTCTGCAAGTGCGTACTTAAAGCGTGACGTGTCCAGAACTGTTCCCGTTCCGATTACTCTGTTTTTGGGCAGACCGGAAATTTTCCATGTAATATATGCAAGAGGGTCACAAGGATTTGTAACAACCATAAAAATTGTTTTCTTTGAGCAATATTTTATTGCTTCGTTTACAATGCTTTTAAAAATTTTCGCATTTTTCGAAAGCAATTCACGCCTTGTTTCACCTTGTTTTTGCGCCGCACCGGCTGTAATCATAATTACATCAGCACTACGGCAGTCAGAATAATCCCCTGCTTTAACATCACAGGGCGCAACAAATGGTACACCATGCATCATATCAAGAGCTTCACCCTCAGCCTTTTCCCTGTTAATGTCAATAATTACAATATCGTTAAAAATACCGCGCAGCATTGCAGTATATGCAATAGCGGCACCTACATTGCCTGCACCAATTACAACAAGCTTTTGTTTTTTAATAATTAATCACTCCTATAGTAATAGCTTTAGAAGGACATTTTTCAGCGCATACCCCACATTTTATGCATTTATTATAATCTACTTTTGCAACGCCGTCAACAACTATTGCCGAAACAGGGCACACATTTTCACAGATTTTACATCCGATACATCCCACTCCACAGTATTTCCTGACAACAGCTCCTTTATCCTTGCTAACGCATTTAACGGCGAAATCATTTTCGTATGGTTTTAGCTCAATAATGCTTCTCGGGCAAGCCTTAACACACATTCCGCATGCAGTGCATTTGATTTGGTCAACAACCGCAATCCCGTTTTGAATTGATATGGCATCATATGCACATACACTTACGCAACTTCCAAGGCCAAGACAACCGTATGTACAACTTTTCGGACCATTGGCGACATTAGCGGCAGCAGCGCAATCATATATTCCATCGTAATTATATTTGGACTTTGCCTTGTTGCAATCACCTCCGCAAAGAACAAATGCTTTTTTTTCTACAAATGAAGAAGCCTCAACACCCATGATTTGTGATATTTCATCAATTGCGGATTTTCCGCCGGCAGGACAAAGACCAATATTTGCACCGCTATCTACAATTGCTGCTGCATATGCCGAACAGCCCGAAAAACCGCAACAGCCACAATTTGCGCCGGGTAATGCTTCTGTAATGGCAGGAACTCTTTCATCAGTTTGTACTTGAAAAATGTGAGATGCCACCGCCAAGATTATACCAAGTGCCAATGCTATTCCACCCACCCATAAGGCGGGAATTAGTATACTTTCCATTTTCTTTCCTCCTTACATAAGGCCCTGAAAGCCTAAGAACGCCATTGCCAGTAGTGCTGCCGAAATCAACGCATTTGGAAAACCCTTGAATGGTTCGGGGATTGGCGAGGTTTCAAGTCGTTCCCGTACGCCTGCAAAAAGAACAATCGCAAGCATAAACCCAATTCCTGCCGTTGCACCGTAAACAACTGATTCCATAAAATCATAGCCATTTTGTGAATTTAATAGCGTTACAGCTAAAACAGCACAGTTAGTTGTAATAAGAGGTAGATATATTCCAAGTGCAGAGTATAAAGACGGGCTTGTTTTCTGCAAAAACATCTCTACAAACTGAACAAGCGCAGCTATCATCAATATGTATGATACTGTCTGCAAATAATCAATGTGCAAGGGTGCCAAAATATAAGTACCCACAAGATAAGTCATTATAGATGCTATTGTCATTACAAAGGTTACAGCCATCCCCATACCAACAGCAGTTTCAACCTTTTTTGAAACACCTAAGAAAGGACAGATTCCGTAAAACTTAACAAGCACAAAATTGTTTATGAAAATCGCACTGATTGCAATGGTTATAAGGTTCATCTGCGTGCCCTCCTTTTTGCTGTTATCAAATTAATTATTCCAAGAATCAAGCCTAATGTGAGAAATCCACCGGGAGCCAATACAATCATAGTTGCTGACTGAAAGCTTTCACCGAACAGATTATACCCGAGGATAGTACCGTTACCTAAAATTTCTCTCACTATTGCTATGAGTGACAGGGCAAGAGTAAAGCCGATGCCCGTACCAAGCCCGTCAATTGCTGATTTTAAAACGCTGTTTTTGGATGCAAATGCCTCTGCACGGGCTAAAATTATGCAGTTTACAACAATCAGCGGTATAAAAATTCCAAGCTGTTTATATAAGGAAGGCACATAAGCCTTTAAAAGCATTTCAACTATTGTTACAAAGCCTGCTATAATAACAACATATGCCGCAATCCTTACATTCTGTGGAATTACCTTGCGCAAAAGAGAAATGGCTATGTTTGAACAGATTAAAACAACTGCTGCAGAAATGCCCATACCGAAGCCGTTTTCAAGGGAGGTTGTTGTTGCAAGCGTCGGGCACATCCCTAAAAGCAGCACAAAAGTTGGATTATTTTTTATTATTCCATCCTTTAATATTTTAAGCATTACTTTTCCCCCAATCCTTTGGCTTTTATCTTTTCAAAAGCCTCATTAATACCATCTGCAACAGCTTGTGATGTAAGCGTTGCGCCTGATATGGCATCTATTTGGTTTTCATCTGAGTTTCCATTTTTATTAACGTTAACGGGATGTTTTTTGCCAATAAGCTTCTTCGTAAACTCAGGGTCTGTTGCATTTGCGCCAAGCCCGGGCGTTTCGTTGTGGCTGATTATTTTTATCCCCGTAACACTCATATCATTGTTAATTCCCACCATCATCTGCATTTCTCCACCATATTTACTTACAGGGGACACATTGACACAGTAACCCGAAGTTTTTCCGTTTTTTGTTCCTTCATATATACCGTCACCAATATCCAAAAAGTCATCAGCGTCTATAAGTTCTTCTCTTGAGCTGTTTTCCGCTGCAATAGTATTAGATTCTATTACAGAACTTGTTGTATGGTTTACAAAAGCAAGCAATGCTGTTGTTAAAAATGCTATCAGAAAAAGTGTGGTGCCGAGCTTTATCATATTTTTAACCATGGCGCACCTCCCCGTATATTTTGGGTATTGTTGCTTTATCTATAAGTGGCGTAGCAGCATTCATAAGCAGTATTGCAAAAGACACACCTTCGGGGTAACTGTTTGAATAAAGCCTTATTATTACTGTTATTATTCCGCAGCCAATTCCCATTATTATCTGTCCCCACGCTGTGACAGGGCTTGTAACATAATCCGTAGCCATAAAGAATGCGCCGAGGAAAAGCCCTCCTGAAAGAATCTGCATAAGTGGATTTTCTCCTGCAATTGCTGTGAAAATAAATACCGTTCCTATAAACGCAAGGGGAATCCATGGTTTTATTGTCCTTGTCGCAATAAGATATATACCTCCTATTAATAAGGCAAGAGCAGAAACCTCACCTATACAGCCCGGCATATTTCCTAAAAACGCATCAAGCAATCCAATATTTAATTTTCCTGTAAGAACTGTTGCAGATGAAACCGCATCTGAAACTGTGGCGGAAGATGTTGCTGCAGCAGTAGCATCTGCCATACCCGTTAGCGGAGCTGTCCATGTTGTCATATGCTTTGCCCACGATGATGTGAGAAATACCCTCGCAGCCATGGCGGGATTCATAAAATTATGACCAAGACCGCCGAACAGCTGCTTAACAATTATTATAGCAAAACCGTTTCCGATAAATACTGCCCAAAGCGGAACGCTCACAGGCATATTAAGCCCTATCAGCATACCAGTAACGAGTGCTGAAAAATCACCCAAAGATGATTCTTTTTTTAATAAAAACTGCCATAGAAATTCAAATACAGCCGCACTTATCATAGAAAACAAAACAATAATTAATGACTTATATCCGAAAATAATTGCAGAAGCTATTATTGTTGGTAAAAGGGCAATCAACACATTTAACATGAGCTTATTTGTTGTTATTGTGTTTCTTATATGCGGAGATGAAGATACCGTGAATTTTTTGTCCATATTTCTATTTTCCCCCCTCTTTAATCATTCTTTTTGCAAGGCGGATTGAATGTACAAGGTATCTCCTTGACGGGCAGACATATGTACATGCACCACACTCAATACAATCTAAAACATTATATTTTTTGCATGTGTCCCAATCATGTACAACGGAGTAGTTGCACAAATGTAAAGGCAATAGGTTAATGGGGCAAACATCAACACATCTGCCGCACCTAATGCATGGGATACACTTTCCTGTATCAGCTTCCTTTTCATTAAAACAGGTAATGGCACCGATTCCTTTGATAATGGGAATATCAACACTACAAATAGCGTCACCCATCATAGGTCCTCCTGCGATAACCTTGGCAATTTGGGATATATCCCCTCCCGAAAGCTCAATTAAGCTTCTTATGGGTGTTCCAATTCTAACACGGTAATTTGCCGGGTTAGTAATAGCGCTCCCTGCCACAGTTACTATTCTTTCGACTAATGGTTTACCATAGGTAACTGCATTATAAATTGCTGTACACGTATCAACATTTAATACTATTGCGCCTACATCCATTGGCAGTTTACATGATGGAACCTGTTTGCCTGTAACAACCTCAATAAGCTGTTTTTCACTGCCCTGCGGATATTTTGTTTTAAGAGCAGCTACCGTTATATTATCAATGCCTTGCGATACCTCTTTCATCTTTGTTATCGCATCGGGCTTATTGTTTTCAATTGCTATGACACCTTTTAAAATACCCATTCTGTCCATGACAGCACGAAGGCCGCCAAGCACTTCTTCGGGTTTTTCAAGTAAAACACGATGGTCACTCGTTATGTAAGGCTCACATTCAGAACCGTTTACAATTATAACATCTATTTTTTTATCGTCGGGAGGAGAAAGCTTTACATGTGTTGGAAATGTTGCACCCCCCATTCCCACAATTCCTGCCGCACAGACAATATCTGCAAGCTTATCATCTTGCCTCGGCGGTGTTATATCCATTTGCTCATCCAGAAAATCATTTTCCAAAACTACGGACATCACCATGTCCCCACACGCAGTCAGCATTGGCTCAACTGCTTTTACTGTTCCTGAAACTGAAGAATGAACAGGCACACTGACGAAACCGTCAGGCTCGCCTATCACCTGATACATCTTCACATAGTCACCTACTTTTACCGTTGGAATGCATGGTTTACCAATGTGCTGCGCCATAGGATAAACCATTGTTTCACAAGGCTCCGGCGTTTTTATCGGGAGTTTGTTTGTAGCGGTTTTCTTATCATCGGGATGAATTCCGCCACGAAAAGTTTTAAACTTCATATTTAACACCTCTATTTATTAAATTATATCATAAAAAAACCTTTTTCGCAATACTGATATATAGGTTATCGCAAATAAAAATGCAAAGGAACATTATGTCCTTTGCATTTTGTTTGTTAAAGTTTTGTCAGGTTAGCATATACAGCCAACAAGGTCTTAGTTCCCACTGAATCAAAGGCAATTTCAAGCTTTGCATCGTTACCGACAGGTAAGACTGAAATCACAAGTCCGTCACCAAACTTTTTATGGTGCACCCTGTCACCGGGAGAATACTTATCCATAGTATTTTTCCGAGGCGGTGCTTTATGACCGGTAGCAAAAGCATTATTTACAAAATTGTCAGATGGTTTTTTATCATTTTTTGAAATTATATTATTGTATTCTGAATTTCCAAATTTTCCTGTTCCGTATCCGCCGCCTGCGCCGCTATATGTACCTTGATATGAGGGCTTTCTCACTATTCCCGATTTTTCTTCAAGAAGGTCTTTGGGGATTTCATCTATAAATCTTGACGGTCTGTTAAAGCCGGTAGAACCAAACATCATTCTGGATTGTGCATGTGTCAGAAAAAGCTTTTTCTCTGCCCTTGTAATACCGACATAGCAAAGCCTTCTCTCCTCCTCAACCTCTTCCTTTTCAAACATTGCCCGCTGGCTGGGAAATACACCCTCCTCAAGACCGCAAAGGAAAACAATGGGAAATTCAAGCCCCTTAGCGGAGTGCAAAGTTAAAAGAGAAACCGTGTCCTGTTCCTCATCATAGTTATCAATATCAGAAACAAGTGAAACATTATCAAGAAAATCCTCTAATAACGGCATTTCATTGTCCTTCTCAAAGTTTACAGCAACAGAAATAAACTCTTTGAGATTTTCAAGCCTTCCCAGTGCTTCCATATCATCAGGATTAATACTGTATTGTGCCGCATATCCTGTTTTATCAAGAAGCTCGCTGACAAAAGCTGACGGCTTCATATCCTCATATACAGAGCGCAAATCCTCTATAATTTTGACAAACCTCTCCACTGTGTCACTTGCCCTTGATAAAAGTGCTGAATTATCCTTTAAAAACTCATAGATACTTACACCGTTTTCGGTTGCCATGGCAGCAGCCTTATCTATAGTGGTTTTACCTATTTTTCGTTTCGGCTCGTTTATAATTCTCACGAGACTTATGTTATCTGTAGGGTTTACAATAACACGCAGATACGCAATAATGTCTTTAATCTCCCTGCTATCATAAAATCTGTGCCCTGCAATAATTCTG
This sequence comes from uncultured Oscillospiraceae bacterium, assembly GCA_964623915.1. Classification (GTDB taxonomy): domain Bacteria; phylum Bacillota; class Clostridia; order UMGS1883; family UMGS1540; genus CAZUVQ01. Next base: position 7,811 of record CAZUVQ010000013.1, on the reverse strand, counting down.
TATGGTATAGCTGATTTTATAAGATTTTCTTCAATTACACGAGCCTGTGCGTTCATTCTGTAAAGAACAGCCATTGATGAGTATAAAATATCTTCTTCTTGGTGCATCCTATATATTTCATCAGAAATAAAAGCTGCCTCATCACGCTCATCCGTCGCATGGTATCTGATTATTTTGTCACCGTCTCCCGAATCTGTCCACAAAGTTTTACCTTTTCTGCCTTCGTTATTTGAAATAACATTATTGGCAGCGCCGAGGATATTTTCAGTTGAACGGTAGTTTTGTTCAAGCCTTATTACTTTGGCTTCGGGAAAGGTTGTCTCAAAGCCTAAAATATTCAAAATATTTGCGCCCCTGAACTTATAAATACTCTGGTCGTCATCACCGACAACGCAAAGATTTCTGTACTTACTTGACAGAAGTCTTACAAACTTATACTGTGCGTTGTTTGTATCCTGATACTCATCAATATGTATGTACCGAAATTTATTCTGGTAGTAAGCAAGAATATCCGGACATTCTTCAAAAAGCCTGCAAGTCAGAACAATAATGTCATCAAAATCCAAACAGTTGCTGTTTTTAAGCCGTTTCTGATATAGCTCATACACCTTGCCTACCATTGTCATTTTCAGATTTTTGTTATATGTATTTATAAAGTCCGCCGGTGCGATAAACTCGTCTTTGGCACTGCTTATGTATCCGATGCAAGAGGATACGGGATATTGTTTTTCATCAAGGTTTAACTGTTTTAAGCAATCCTTGACAAGCCGCTTCTGGTCATCAGAATCATAAATGGTAAAACCCTTATCATATCCGATTTTATCAATATCGCGGCGCAGAATTCTCACGCATGCGGAATGAAAGGTACGAATCCACATATCATCCGCACTTTTGCCGCATAGCTTTTCAATTCTGTCTCTCATTTCCGCCGCTGCTTTGTTTGTGAAGGTTATAGCAAGAATATTCCATGGTGCTACCCCCTTTTCATCAACAAGGTATGCAATTCTGTATGTAATAACTCTTGTTTTACCGCTCCCTGCACCGGCCAGCACCAAAAGCGGTCCCTCTGTGTGAGTAACCGCTTCCTGCTGCATTTTATTAAGCTTGCCCAATAATTCTGTCATAAGCTTCTCATTTCTTTTTTATAACTTCTTTTGCTGCTTTTTTAATATCTTCTGCAGTAAGCTCATACATTTTTAATAAGGGAGCCGGCTTACCGCTCTTTCCGAATATGTCCTTTACGCCTATTCTTGCCATAGGAGTGGGATAATTTTCGCAAAGTGCTTCAGCAACCGCACCACCAAGGCCGCCAATAATATTGTGTTCTTCACAAGTTACAACAGCACCGGTCTTTTTAGCGGATGCGCAAATTAATTCTGTGTCCAAAGGTTTTATTGTATGAATATTGATTACTTCTGCACTTATGCCTTCTTCTTTAAGCATTTTTGCCGCTTCCAAAGCTTCTGGAACAAGCAAACCTGTGGCAATAAGTGTTACATCCGTTCCTTCAGCAAGCATAACACCCTTACCTATTACAAATTTATATGTTTCCCTGTCAAAGATAACCGGAACGGCAAGCCTGCCAAACCTTAGGTAAACAGGACCATCATGTTCAATTGCTGCAAGAACAGCCGCTCGCGCTTCAACTGCATCGGCGGGGCTGATTATTGTCATACCCGGAATTGTACGCATTAGTGCCAAATCTTCTAAGCACTGGTGAGTAGCTCCGTCTTCCCCGACGGAAATGCCGGCGTGTGTTGCACCGATTTTAACATTTAATCCGGGATATCCTATTGAATTTCTTACCTGTTCAAAAGCCCTGCCTGCCGCAAACATTGCAAATGAGCTTGCAAAAACTGTCCTGCCGCAGGATGCAATGCCTGCTGCCGTGCTCATCATGTTTGCCTCGGCAATACCTGTATTTATAAATCTTTCCGGAAATTTCTGTTTAAAAGTATCTGTTTTTGTTGATTTTGAAAGGTCGGCATCCATTACAAGGAAATCATATTTTTCACCAAATTCTGCTAAAGCAGCACCGTAAGCCTCTCTTGTTGCTATTTTTTCTGCCATTTATTCCACCCCCAAATCCTTCATAGCTATTTTGTACTCCTCGTCATTCGGTGCCTTGCCGTGCCACCCAGCAACGTTTTCCATATATGAAACGCCCTTGCCCTTAATTGTTTTGGCTATGATGGCAGAAGGTTTGCCCTTGTAAGCACTCGCCTGTTCAAATGCTTTTTCTATGCTGTCAAAATCGTTTCCGTCACAAGTGATAACGTTCCAGCCGAATGCCTCGAATTTTTTATCAATAGGAGTGGGGTTCATAACCTTTGTTATATCGCCGTCAATCTGAAGACCATTATAGTCAATAACAGCAGTCATATTATCAAGTTTATAGTGGGGGGCAAACATTGCAGCTTCCCAGACCTGACCTTCCTCAAGCTCACCATCTCCCAATACTGCATAAACACGATAGTTTTTACCGGAAAGTTTTCCGACAAGCGCCATTCCGTTAGCGGCGCAGATACCCTGTCCGAGAGAACCGGTTGACATATCACAGCCAGGAACCTTTTTCATATCAGGATGTCCTTCAAGATAGCTGTCAATGCTTCTGAAGCCTTTTATATCCTCTCTGGGAAAGAATCCTTTTTCTGCAAGTGCGCCATATAAAACGGGTGCACAATGACCTTTTGACATAACGAACCTGTCTCTATCGGGATTCTTTGGATTTTTTGGGTCTACATTCATTTTTGCAAAATATAGGTATGCCATAACATCTGATATACCGAGTGAACCGCCGGGGTGACCTGCGCCCGCACTGTATACTGCAGTTACAACATTACGCCTTATCTGATTTGCAACTTTTTGGAGCCTTTCTTTCTTTGCCTGTTCCAAGTTTTATCATCCTTTCTTATGTTATGCTATTAAACCCTTCGCCCAATACTTCTCTTACATCTGTGAAAATTACAAAAGCGGTGGGATCAATTTCTTTTATGATTTTTTTAAGTACCGGTAACTGTTTTCTGTAAACTGTTGTAAGCAGTACCTTTTTTTCTTCACCTGTGTACATACCAGTACCGTTTAAAACTGTTACCCCCCTGTGGAGTTCTACAATAATCCTCTTTGATATTTCCTCGGTTTTTTTGCTTATAATATATGCAGTTTTTCCCTGAACCACGGAGCCTTCCAAAACATAATCAATAACCCTTGCTGATAAAAACATTGCAATCGCGGCATACATGCAAAGCGTAATATCGCCGTAAACAATACCCTGTAGCGTTATTACGACTACATCAAGTATTAAAATTGCCCTGCTCAATCGTAAGTTAGGAAACCTTCTTTTAATCAGCCATCCTGCAATATCTGTTCCGCCTGAAGACCCGCCCACAAAAAAAACAATGCCAAAACCCAAACCCATAAGAGCACCGCCAAATATTGCGGCAATAATCAAATCATCTGTCAGCCCCGGTAACTCTGCAAAAATATCAACAAACACAGAGTAGCAGACCGCGCCGAAAATAGACTTAATAAAAAAGTCCTTATTCATCTTAAAGCTTGTCAAAAACAAAGGTAAATTAATAAGTGCCATTATAGCACCTACAGATAAGGCAGGCACAGCATCATTAATCATTACAGATAAAGCTGAAATGCCGCCAGGAGCAATATGTGTGTATCTTAAAAACACATCAAGCGCAAAAGAAGATATGGCGGTTCCAAAAGCAATTGCAAAATAATTTTTTAAAACCTCAATAATCTTCTTATTTTTCATCATTATCCCTCAATGTCTCATAAATCAGATTCATCAGTTCCTCAATCCTGTCGTGCCTCTTTGAAATATATAAATAACCTAAAAGTGTTTCAACCCCGGTTGCATGGCGATATTGAGAAACATCGGCATTTTTAGGTACCGTTGCACTTTTTGCGTTCCTTCCCCTGTGCAATACCGAAACCTCTTCATCGGACAAAACATCTTCTATTATATGATAAGCTTTAAACTGAGCACCGGCGCGGGCAAAGCCCGACGAATCCTTCTGAAGCCCGTTTACTCCTCTGTTTCCCAAAGCAACAAGGCGGCTTCTTATATAAAGCTCATATACTGCATCACCAATAAAAGCAAGGACAAGAGGAGAGTATTCTTTTCCCGAAAGTAAAAATTCTATCATTTTTTTCTCCACTTGACGCCTTCTCTTGTGTCTTTAATCTCTATGCCCATCTCATCAAGCTTATCACGTATTTCATCGGAAAGAGCAAAATTTTTGGCCGCCCTTGCCTCCTGCCGCTTTGCTATGAGATCTTCAATCTCTGTATCTATATCGTTGTTTTTTTCTTTTTTTAACAGCCCTAAAACATTCCCTATTTCATCTATAAGGCCTAATGCCGCACTCATAGATGTTTTATCGCTACCTTCGACCAGGAGCGTGTTTGCATATCTCACAAGCTCAAACATAACAGCAATTGCATCTGCAGTATTTAGGTCATCATCCATAGCCGCAATAAACCTTTTTTTATATTCCGAAACAACATCGGATATCTCGGGTTTTCCTGCCGCAACCTTTTCGGACAAAGTGTTCTTGCAGTTATAAATACGTTCAAGCCCTGTCTGTGCAGCTGTCATAAGCTCCGCACTGAAATTTATTGGGCTGCGGTAATGGGCGGACAGCATAAAAAACCTTATAACCTCGTAATCAAATTTTTCCGAAATCTCACGTACAGTAAAGAAGTTTCCGAGGGATTTTGACATCTTTACATTGTCAACATTTATATATCCGTTGTGCAGCCAGTAATTTGCAAAGGGCTTCCCGTTTGCCGCCTCTGACTGGGCTATTTCATTTTCATGGTGAGGGAAAATCAAATCCCTGCCGCCGGAGTGAATATCAATAGTTTCACCCAAAAATTTATTTGCCATGGCAGAGCATTCTATATGCCAGCCGGGCCTGCCCATTCCCCATGGGCTGTCCCATGCAATCTCATTTTCCGTCTTTCTCTTTTTCCAAAGAGCAAAATCCATGGGATCTTTCTTTCTTTCATCAACACCAATTCTGACACCTGCTTCAAGCTCCTCTAAAGGCTGGTGACTCAGCTTGCCGTATTCGGCAAAATTCTTTGTGGAAAAATAAACATCGCCGTCTATTTCATAGGCAAAGTCCTTGTCCACAAGCGTATTAACAAGCTTTATTATAGCATCAATATTGTCAGTTGCCCTTGGGTGAGCGTTTGCCTTGCAAATGCCGAGAGCTTCGGCATCTTTAAAATATTCTTCTATATATTTTTCGGCAATTTGGGGAACAGTAGTACCCTCTTCTGACGCTTTATTAATAAGCTTATCGTCAACATCCGTGAAGTTTTGCACAAATTTCACATTGTAACCACTGTATTCAAAATACCTTCTCAAGGTATCAAATATTATGAAAGGCCTTGCATTTCCAATATGAAAGTAATTATATACCGTAGGACCGCACGAATACATTTTAACTTGTCCTTCTTCGATTGGCACAAATTCTTCCTTACTGCCCGTCAACGTATTATATAGTTTCATTTTCTAAAGCCCCTTTTTCTTCCAATTTCTTTTCAAGTGTCTCTATCCTCATAAGCATTTTACATAATTCCTGAGAAACGGGGTCAGGAATATGTACATGGTCAAGATTATTAACTTTTTTATTGGCTTGCCTTACGATTCTTCCAGGGACCCCGACACATGTGCTGTTTTCAGGCACTTCGCTTAAAACTACTGCATTTGCGGCAATTTTTGAATTATTCCCAACCGTAAAGGGACCTAATATTTTAGCACCTGCACCTATTAAAACATTATTGCCTATTGTAGGATGACGTTTGCCCTTGTCTTTTCCTGTGCCGCCAAGGGTAACACCCTGATATATTGTAACATCGTCACCGATTTCTGTGGTTTCTCCTATAACAATCCCCATGCCATGATCTATCATAAGCCCTTTGCCTATTTTTGCGCCGGGATGAATTTCAACCCCTGTAACATGACGGTTGATATTAGATATCCACCTTGCAACAAAAAACATTTTATTGTTATAAAAAAAGTGCGCTATTCTATGATAAAAGACAGCCCAGAAACCAGGGTAAAGCAAAAAAACTTCAAGCCCATTTCTCGCCGCAGGGTCCCTGTCCAATATAGATTTTATATCATGCCTCAAATTTTTAAACATATATAATATTTCCATTCTGTTATATAATTTTACATTCTTTATTATTATACTATAATTTGCCATAAAATACAACTGTTTTTTTATATAATTTTTCATGAGAAAAACGCCCTTTCTTTGCAAAAAGGGCTGTAAATGTTTTGTAATTTAAAACTCGGCAGTACCCACTGTTCTTGGGAATGATATTACGTCTCTTATATTTGTCATACCCGTAAGGTACATTATGGCGCGCTCAAAGCCGAGGCCAAAGCCAGCATGCTTTGTTCCTCCGTACTTACGAAGGTCTAAATACCATCTGTAATCATCTTCACACAGGTCAAATTCCTTCATTCTATCAACCAAAACGTCGTATCTCTCTTCCCTCTGGCTGCCTCCAATTATTTCTCCTACACCGGGAACCAAAAGGTCCATAGCCGCTACTGTTTTATTATCATCATTAAGCTTCATATAAAAAGCTTTTATTTCTTTGGGATAGTCAGTAACAAAAACCGGTTTGTTAAATATCTGCTCGGTTAGATATCTTTCATGCTCCGTCTGCAAATCAATTCCCCACTCAACCGGATAATCAAAATTATCGTTGTTCTTTTTGAGAATTTCAACAGCTTCTGTATAGGTTACATGTCCAAAGTCACTGCTGACAATATTGTAAAGCCTGTCTAGTAGTCCTTTATCCACAAAATCATTGAAGAACTTCATTTCTTCCGGAGCGTTTTCAAGCACATAATTTATAATAAATTTTAACATATCCTCTGCAAGAACCATGTCATCATGCAGGTCTGCAAACGCCATTTCAGGCTCAATCATCCAAAATTCAGCCGCATGGCGTGTTGTATTGGAGTTTTCCGCTCTGAATGTGGGACCGAAAGTATATATGTTTCTGAAAGCCATGGCATATGTTTCCCCATTGAGTTGACCTGATACTGTCAGGTTTGTGGCTTTCCCGAAAAAGTCCTGTGAAAAATCCACTCCGCCGTCTTCATTTTTTTTAACATTATCGAAATCAAGGGTTGTAACCTTGAACATTTCACCGGCACCCTCACAGTCACTGCCTGTAATTATTGGTGTATGTGTATATACAAATCCCCTGTCATTAAAGAACTTGTGAATAGCAAAAGCCGCAAGGCTCCTAACCCGAAAAACTGCGGAAAAAGTATTTGTCCTCGCTCTCAAGTGAGCAATCGAACGTAAAAACTCAAAGGAATGGCGTTTCTTCTGAAGTGGATATTCGGGTGTTGAGGTGCCCTCAACTCTAATTTCTTCAGCTTTTATTTCAAAGGGTTGCTTTGCTTCGGGTGTCAAAACAAGCGTGCCGACAACAGTCAACGCCGCTCCGACATTCTGTGATGTAATTTCCTTGAAATTTGATACTTTACCATCTTCAAACACAACTTGTATGTTTGAAAAGAAGGAACCGTCATTAATTTCAATGAAACCGAAAACCTTTGATACCCTAATTGTTCTTATCCACCCGGAAATTTCAATTTTTTTATTCTGATTCTCACCGGGATTTTTGTAAAGCTCTTTAATTAATTTTTTCATACCTATTACTCCTAATTACGATATGGTACTGTTAAATTTTCCACCCAAAAACCAACGGACAGCACCTAATTTTCGTTGATTTTGCTTGATTTTTTTAAATAT
>CAZUVQ010000012.1:0-25912 GCA_964623915.1 uncultured Oscillospiraceae bacterium | reverse complement strand
TGTATACAAAAAGGAGAGAAATAACGTGAAAAATCACGTTATTCGCCTCCGGCGGAATGGGGGATTAATATGAAAGTTGTAATTTTGGCAGGTGGGTTTGGAACGAGAATTAGTGAAGAATCTCACTTAAAACCCAAACCAATGATAGAAATTGGTTCAAGACCGGTTATCTGGCATATCATGAAAATTTACTCATATTACGGCTTTAATGATTTTGTTATTTGTCTTGGATATAAAGGGTATGTGATTAAAGAATATTTTGCAAATTATTATCTGCTCTCATCCGATGTCACATTTGATTTTAGTCATGAAAATGAAGTCACAATACATAATAATGTGTCTGAGCCATGGAAGGTTACTCTCGTTGATACAGGTCTTAACACTATGACAGGCGGAAGGGTTAAAAATGTGGAACCTTATTTGGACAATGAGCCTTTTATGCTTACCTATGGAGATGGTGTGTCAGATATAAATCTCAAAACGCTTTTAAGCTTTCACAAACAACATGGAAAATCAGCAACTATTACTGCTGTCAGGCCGGGTGGAAGGTATGGTGTGCTGGATATTACAAAAGGCGATAAAATTAATGCCTTCAGAGAAAAAGTGAGGACAGACGAAAGCTGGGTCAATGGCGGTTTTATGGTTTTAAACCCTGATATTTTTAAATATATAGCCGGCGAACAAACATCACTTGAAAGAGAACCTTTGGAAAAGTTATCCTCCGAGGGGCAGCTAATGGCATATAAACACACGGGTTTTTGGCAGTGCATGGATACACAACGGGATAAAACCCTGTTGGAATCTTTGTGGGAAAGTAATAAGTCACCTTGGAAGGTCTGGTAAGGGGGGGTTACTATGGTAATAACTGTATTTGGTCTGGGGTTTGTAGGGTTGACAACAGCATTGGGCATGGCAAATGCGGGGAATAAGGTTTATGGCATTGATGTTGATAGGAAACGCTTTGATACAATAAATCGGGGAATTGTTCCTTTTCATGAACCACAGCTTGGTGATGTATTGAAAAAAAACATAAATCACTCTTTTTTTCTGACTCAGGATGTTGAAAAGGCAATCAATGAAAGCAAAGTTGTTTTTTATTGTGTAGGCACGCCATACAGCAGTGACAAAAGTGCCGATTTAAGCTATTTATTTAGTGCAGTTGACAGCACATTAATGAGCATAAAAGACAACAAATTCCGTGTCCTCGTTATTAAGTCAACAGTTCCGCCATCTACAACAAGTGAAAGAATTTTGCCATACATTGAGAGTAGGTATAGTAATTTAATACCGCAAACAGGTCTTGCAAATAACCCTGAGTTTTTGAGGGAAGGGCATTGCTTTGATGATTTTGTAAATGCTGACAGAATAGTATTAGGCTGTGAGGACGAAATATCTGCTGGGATTCTAAGGGAATTATATGAGCCATTTAATATACCAATCCATGTCGTGACACACAACACAGGTGAATTTATCAAGTATTTGTCAAACACATTGCTTGCTACAATGATAAGCTTTTCAAATGAGATGTCACTGGTTGCCATGCAAATAGGTAATATTGAAATTGGAAAAGCATTTCATATTCTGCATGATGACAAACGCTTTGGCGGATGTGATATGACTTCTTATGTTTATCCGGGCTGCGGCTACGGCGGATATTGCCTTCCGAAGGATACAAACGCATTGTATGAGCAGTCAAGGCAAAAAGGGTTCGAACCAAAAATCCTGAAAAATGTAATTGATTTAAATGATAATATGGCACATTACATTTCGGAGAATATAGTTAAAAACTTAAACAAAGATGCAAAAATTGGAATATTAGGGCTATCATTCAAACCAGGCTCAGATGATGTGCGCGAAACACCGGCAGTAAAAATAATTAATGAACTGTCAGAAATGGGATATAAAAGCATTTATGCTTATGACCCTATAGCAATTGATGAATTCAAAAGGCATTACAAGATGGATATTCACTATGAAAATAATATGCACGATTTATATTTTGAGGCGGATGTAATTGTCATAGTAACGGCATGGCAGGAGTTTTTAGAGATTAAAAAGCTTGGAGACAAGCCGGTTTTTGATTTGAGATATATGTTGCAGGAGTAATAAGTGATGAATAAGCCACACGTAACAGTTTTAATGACTGCTTATAATACAGAAAAATTTATAGAGAAAGCCATTGAAAGCGTCCTTTGTCAAACTGACGGTGATTTTTTGTTTTATATTAGGAATAATGGCTCAAATGACCGAACGGGTGAATTGTGCGAAAAATTAGCAAGCAGTGACAAAAGAATTACATATTTAAAAAACAAAGTTAATTATGTACTTGATAATGCGGATGATGTCTGGTGGCCCGAAATCAACTCCGAATATGTATGTATACTTGATTCGGATGATTATCTGGAAGATAACTTTATTGAGTTGATGTATAAGGCTGCAAAAGAAAATGATGCCGATTTGACTGCATGCGGTTCTCGTTCTTTTGCCGATGAATGTCCTTCAATGACCTATTGCCGCATTCCACCGGCAATAGCTACTAAAAATTTGTCTTCTCTAAAGGGAATGTTTCACTGATTTGTACGGCACCCTGCGGACAGTATGGGGGAAATTTTATAAAACTTCTTTTTATTATAAGTGGCATGTTTTTGCTTATAATACATCGTTCTCTTTAAAAAGCGGATATGATACATATATTTTTTTGGGTTATATGCAAAAATGCAATTCATTCGTAACTATCGACAAGCCGCTTTATAATTACAGAATTCGCCAAAACTCCACCTCCCGCACAAATATCTGCCCGAAGTTTAAATTAAATGAAGCAAAAATAATATTAAATAGGGGAATGGATTTTCTTCACAGCATAAAAATAGATTCCCGATATAATATAGATTCTCTTTATCTTGTTCATTTTTCTGCTGTTAAATATCTGCTGAAGCAAATGAAGGATTCATCTGAAATGTCCATAGATGAGATAATAAATTATTTGGATTTGATTATCAGGGACGAAACATTTTCAGACTACGCACTGGCGGAGGGTGCAAAGGAAGAGACAACAAAGCTTTTACTTGATTATATTAATGATTTAATTCCGGATGAAACCCTGTTGATACAAAAGGGTAAATGCAGCTATTTATGCCGCCTTTGCCTCTGCAAAAGAGAAATAGACAAAAACAGTGTGAATATATTGACATTTCCTCGTGTTCTCTCTGTTTTGTGTGATAAAAACAACAAACATTTAATTGGTGAAGAATTCTTGGAATATAAGTGGAGCGGGCTATCACAAAACATCAAAGAGTTTTCATTATTAAGCAAAAAAGCAAAAAAGGATGCCTTTAAAAACAGAGTTTATATAAGAGATGTATTTTCAAAAAGCGATAATGAGGAGGAGTTAATCAGATTAAAAGAAAAAATTAATAAGTTAATTGATGAAGAAAAGGAGGAAGAGGCAATTAATTTATTAAATGAAATTTCTTCAGGCCATGCCCTTGATGCGGATTGCCTGATAAACAGAATATATTTATCATACAGGATTGGCGACATTGCTTTTGCACTGGACACTGCAAATATTGCGCTTGTTTTTTGGAGCGGTAACGAGTATGTGGATAAAATTTGCAACGATTTATTCAGACAGACAAAATCCTTAAAAGAAGGTGTACAAATTGAAGGATAAGCCCTTTATAAGTTTTATAGTTACAGTATTTAATTTGGAAAACTATATTGCAAATTGCCTTGACAGCATATTGTCACAACCTATAAAAGATTATGAAATAATTGTTATAGACCATTGTTCGGGGGATAACAGTATAAAGATATGTGAGGAATATGAAAAAAAGCACTGTAAGAATATTCGGTTTTATAAAATGCCCGTACCTGACACAAAAACATCTGCTAATTACAAGCTTGCCTTTGAGGCGGCAAGGGGCGAGTATATACAATTTATTGATGGTGATGACAGGCTGAAAATAGATTGCATGGGAGAAATTACTGCCATATTAAGAGAAAAAAAGGTTGACTTATTTATGGGTAGATTTGAATGTGTTCTTGAAAACCCAGAAAATAACAAATATAATTTTATAGATACTGTTTTTAATGAAAATAAAATAAATAATACCACTTACGGTAATGCACTTGATTACCTGGCTTATATGCCTAATCTTTACACATCATTATGGCGCCTTATTTTTAAAAAATCGTTGTTTGAAGATATATATAAATCAAGTGAACATTTTCTGTACAATGAATTTCCCAAAAGCTTCAGGTTTGATGAAATTGTAACAATGAGGATTTTTTGTAAAGCCAATTCAATTTACTATCACAAAGATACGATGTATTTATATACAAGGAGAACAGATGGAAGCGGAACAGGGCGTGTTAATTCCTGTGATTTGTACATAGACTTGTATTACAAATTTTTAGAGGCATTGTTATTTGTATATCGTTGCAAGCCCAAGCAACAAAAATTAAAATACTGTATGGCAAGAATTGATTACTTATTCAGCTTTTTTGTAGGAGGCATGGCATCGGCATGTGTAAAAGAGTATCAGGCAATTTCTGCCTTGACAGAAGAAAACATTGAGTTGTTTGAAGTTTTGAAATTTTGCGGAATAGAAAGGCTTGAAAATTTCTATGGATACATCAAAACGCATGGTAGCGCGGGAGGCATTATACTGTACTTTGAATATCTAAAAGTAAAATTCAGAGAGTGTTTATATAAGGCTAAGGGATGTGAGATATATCTTTTTCCCCTTGGAAACAAAGCATTTTCAACAGCAAAGCTAATACAAAGCATGGGCTTTCAGATAAAAGGCTTTTTCGATAATGATGTTACAAAGCAAGGGCATAAATATTTTGATGCAATGTGCTACCCGCCCAATGAAATTCTTAAATTTAGTGACGAGAAGAAAAAAAATTTAAAAATTGCAATTTCGGTTATTGATAATAAACTTGTCAAAATACTTCAAGCTCAGTTAAAGGAGCTTGGAATAAGCAAAAAAAACATAATAGTTAAGGAGTAGAAGATGAAAAACCCCAAAATCTCTGTTGTTTTATTAACTTATAACAGAATTCAGTTTTTAGAAAGAGCAATAAAAAATATTTTAGCTCAAACCTTCTGTGATTTTGAGTTAATTATCATTAATAACGGATGTACGGATAACTCACAGGAAATCTGTGAAGGGTACAGGGATACTGATACAAGAATAAAACTTTTCCATATTTTAAAAAACAGAGGCATTTCAGATGCAAGGAATATGGGCATACAAAATGCGGACGGAAAGTATATTACCTTTATTGATGATGACGATATCTGTGAAAAAGAAATGCTTGAGTTTTTATATAATCTGGTAGAAGAAAACGATGCTGATATTGCAATTTGCGGGAGTTACAATGATTATGGCGATAAGGTTGAGCCTAAATTTGTTTATGACGAGCTTCTGATACTGAATAAGGTGGAGGCACTTAATGAATTACTAAAAAGAGAAAAATTCAATGTTGCGCCTCCTACAAAGCTGTTCAAAAGAGATTTATTTAAAAAAATTTCGTTTCTTCCCGATGTGCAGATTGATGATATTCACGTAATATATAAGGTTTTTGCAGAAGCAGATAAAGTAGTGGCACAGGGGAAACCCCTTTATAAATTCGTAAAGCATGAGGGTAATCTAACCGGATATATTCAAACAAACAAGATTTGCCCCAGCATTTTAGACGAATATTTAAGAATGCAGAGAGAAAGGGTACGGTATTTATCGGAAAAAGTTCCGCAAATCACACAGAGGGTGCGCTACTCGGCATGGTCATATATGATTTCTATGTGTGACAAAATTAGAACTTATAATATTAAAGATTGTGAAAAGCAATACGATTTTATGGTAGCAGAAATAAAAAAGAATAAAGTTGAATTTCTTAATTCGCATTTTATTACAAAGAGGGAAGAGGTCCTTGTTTTAAAGTATATAAATCAGGAGGAGACAAATGAACCAAATAGATTTTGATGAAGTTTTAGCACTAAAGCCGCAAAATATAGACCTTAATAAATATATAAAAAACTTCAATATTGTGCTTTATGGTGCCGGAAATTCATGCCGCAATTTTATAGGATGGTTGAAAAGTAAAGGTTTTTCGCCTATCGCTATTTGTGACAGCTATAGGGTGGGAGAAAAGTTTGGTGAATACGTTATATCCGATTTTCGCGATATTTTAAAAAAACATAAAAATGTAAAAGTGATTATAAGTGCTTTCAGGTTTTATGATGAAATAAGGCAATTATTATTAAAATATATTGACGAGAAGGATATTTTGTTTACTGAAAAAGATATCAATATTTCTTATCTTATAGACCATCAGGCAAGATATAAAAAATTTGCAGAGGAAAACAAAAATAAATTAGAAAAGGTTTATCATTTGTTGGCAGATGATATATCAAAGAAAACATTTATTAATGTTTTGAAAGGCAGAATAACTGGTAATAACAATTTTTTTAAAGATTGTTATACAGAAAATCAATACTTTGCAGAAGATATCATTAAACTTTCTGACAATGAATGTTTTGTGGATGGAGGTGCTTTTACTGGAGACAGTATTGCAGATTTTATAAAACAAAGTAACAATAAATTTAATAAAATACATTCTTTTGAACCCGATAAAAAAAATTATTTAAAATTGTTAGAAACAAAAGCAAAATACAAAAATAATGACCGTATATTTACATATAATGCAGGATTGTATCAATGTAATAAAAAAATCGGGTTTTCTGATGACATGTTGGCTTTCAGCAACAGGATAAATGAAAATTTCAATGACATAAATTCTATTGAAGTTGTTGCGATTGATAATATAATAGATGACAGGGTTACTTTTATAAAAATGGACATTGAAGGGGCGGAGCTTGATGCCTTGAAGGGTGCAAAAGAAACCATATTAAAAAATAAACCAAAGCTTGCAATTTGTGTTTACCATAAAAATGAGGATTTATTTGAAATTCCAAATTATATTAATAGTTTAGGTCTTGATTATAAGTATTATATGCGCCATCATTCCAATGAAGGCTATTATGAAACTGTTTTTTATGCTATATAAAAAGAGAAAGGTTACGGGGCATATTATATGATATCAGAAATAACGAAGCAAGATATGGAGTATATTTATAATAAATTGACAAATGAAGAAAAAGCCAAATTAAAAGACACAAAAATTCTTATTACAGGGTTTGCGGGTTCTTTGGGGTATACGCTTCTTAATTTTTTTCATTTATATGGTGAAAAGCTTGGAGTTTCAAAGGTTTATGGTATTGATAATTTTATTTTTGGCAAGCCGTCATGGATTCAGGATTTAAAAAGCAATAAAAGCTTTGTTTTAAAAGAAGCTGATATAATTAACTGTGACTTATCATTTGCGTCTGATGCAAATTTGATATTTCATATGGCATCTTTGGCATCACCTATTTATTATAGGAAACACCCTATTGAAACAATAGATGCAGATGTAAAAGGAATAAGAAACCTGCTTGATTTTTATATGGATAAACAAATAAAAGGACTATTGTTTTATTCAAGCAGTGAAATTTATGGTGAACCTGATATGGGGCGTATACCCACAGATGAAACTTATTGGGGATATGTAAATACATGTGGTCCAAGGGCGTGTTATGATGAATCAAAGCGTTTCGGTGAAACATTGTGTTACTATTATGCAAAACTTTATAAAATACCGGTTGTCATAATAAGACCATTTAATAATTATGGGCCGGGAATGAGGCTTAATGATAAACGTGTTGTTGCAGATTTTGCTGAAGCAGTGATTGAGAATAAAGACATTGCAATTTACTCTGACGGAACACCCACAAGAACATTTGATTATATCCCCGATGCAACTGTTGGCTATATAAAGGCAGTTTTATACGGTAAGTTTGATGTTTTTAATATCGGTTCTGACGCAGATGAAATTACAATATCTGATTTAGCCCTTTTGTATAAAAATATCGGGAATAAGTTATTCGGGTATGATAAAAAAATTATTTATGAAGTACATGAAGATAATGAATATTTAACTGATAATCCCAGCAGAAGATGCCCTGATATATCGAAAGCAAGAAAATTATTAGGATTTTCGCCTGAAATTGATATTAAAACAGGAGTGCAGAGGTATTTGCTGTACGCAAAGGAAAAGCGTTGAACTAAACGCCATGCGCCCTCTTAGGGTTCAAGCCCTCACCCCTTCAAAACAAATTAAAAAATAGCCCACACTAAAGTGTGAACTGATTGCTCATAGGGGGCATAAACTTTAGTTTCGGGCAACAAAAATCGCCCTTAGAAAATACTAAGAGCGACATTGCTTGTCGGCGCTTGCCGACTGGTCGGGGTTGAGGGATTCGAACCCCCGACCCCATGGTCCCAAACCATGTGCGCTAGCCAAACTGCGCTAAACCCCGACATGAGAAAGCCTTGTAATTATAACAAGGCTTTGCTTTTTTTTCAAGCGTGGTAATTCGCCATATTATATATCAAACAACTTTGTTTCTTCAAAATGCTCATTATTCCTCCCAAATGCTTTTCATTTTGAAATTGCAGCATCAAGGTCGGCAATAAGGTCCCCTGCATCCTCAATACCCACAGAAAGGCGTATCATTTCGGCTGCAATTCCCGCTTCCTTCATCTGCTCTTCGTTAAGCTGTGCATGCGTTGTGCTTGCAGGATGGGTTATAATTGAACGAACATCTCCTAAGTTTGTAACATGGTAGAAAAGCTTTGTGCTTTCAAGTGCTTTAATACATGAATCGTAGCCGCCTTTTAGACCAAAGCTGAAAACGCTTCCGGGGCCTTCCGGAAGATATTTTTTAGCCCTCTCGTAATATGGATTGCTTTCTAAGCCGGCGTAATTTACCCATTCAACGTCTTTATGCCCCTCAAGATAACGTGCAATTACAAGTGCATTATTTACATGCTTTTGCATACGAAGAGAGAGGGTTTCAATGCCGTTAATTATCAAAAACGCATTTGTCGGGCTCAGGCAACAGCCCATATCACGCAGTAGTTGTACCCTGGCTTTAACAATATAAGCAGAAGAACCAAAAGCCTCAACGAATCTAATATCATGATAACTGGGGTCAGGTGCTACAAGACAGTCAAATCTTCCGCTTTTCTCCCAGTCAAATTTGCCGCTATCTACAATAATACCGCCCATGCTGTTACCATGACCGCCCAAAAACTTTGTTGCAGAATGAACAATTATATCAGCGCCAAATTCAAAGGGACGGCAAAGATATGGTGTTGCAAAGGTGTTGTCAACTATAAGGGGTATGCCGTGAGCATGAGCCATATCGGCAAGAGCAGAAATATCAGGAATATTACCAAGAGGATTTCCGATTATTTCAACAAATAATGCTTTAGTGTTTCCGTCAACAAGAGCTTCCATTTCATTTATTTTGTCAGGGTCACCAAGCCTTGCTTCTATACCCATTTTTGCGAACGTGTGCACAAACAGATTAAACGTTCCGCCATACAGAGAAGATGCCGCAATTATATTGTCGCCTGCCTTTGCAATGTTTAATATGGCAAGCGTTGTGGCGGATTGACCGGAAGAAAGAGAGAGAGCACCAATGCCGCCGCAAAGAGCCGTGACACGTTCTTCAAGAATTGTTAAAGTCGGGTTATTCATCCTTGTATAAATATTGCCCCCAACCTTCAGGTCAAATAAATCAGCCGCATGTTGAGCGCTGTCAAATGTATATGCAGTTGTCTGGTAAATCGGAACAGCAACTGAGTTTGTTGCGCTGTCCCCGTGATAGCCTGCGTGTATTTGTTTTGTATCAAATTTATAATCCATTTTTTACCTCTTTCTATTCATTAGCTGCATCAGCTGCCCTCTCCAGATCCTCGGGGGAAATCAAGCCATCATCCGGCATAGGAGCGGCAGGAGGCGGGGTATTTGTTTGCTCTTTTGGAGGGTTGTTTGAATTGTTTGAATTGTTTGAATTGTTTGGCTGAGTTGGCTGTGTTGGCTGAGTTGGTTGGGAAGGTGCAGCCGGAGGTGTTTGAGTAGTATTTGAAGGCTCAGGAGCCTTTGTATCTTTATGTTCTTCAGCTTCACTTTCTGCCGCTTTATCTTCTGTGGTTGCGTTTGAATTACCATCAAGTTTTTCCTCGAGCATTTGAATTTCGGCTTCTTTATCCTTTAATGCATCCTCAAGCTCAAGATATTTTGCTTCAAGATCTTCTCTTGACAAATTGGATATATCTTCTTCTGTTCCAAAGATTGCGTCATCGGGTTTTTTCGTTGAGAACAGCCCATATGAAATTTTGTAAGACATCCAAAAAATTAGTGAAAGAGCTATAATTATACCTATAATCAAAGCTGTTTTTTTGCCTTTTCTCTTTTTGGTGCCGGTGTGAATTGTTCTTCTTTTCTGTTCCATATCGTTTTCCTTTCAATAGACAATATTATTAATATTTAGGGTTAAAAGCATCATTGATATTTTAAATTATTTCTATTATATCATCAATATCAAATAAGTAAATATATTTTTTGCATTCTTTTGAATATTTTCGTTCAAGAAATGATGCGTAAGCCTCTGCCTGCACACGGTATTTTTCTAAAATCAAGGCTTTATCACTTACTTTGTCTGTTTTATAATCAATCAAAATAATCTGGTCGTTTTCAAAGAAATAGCAGTCAATAATTCCCTGTACAAGAATTTTTTCTTTTGAATCCTGTGGGTTTTTTGTAATAAGAGAAGCAGAAATATTATCTGTAAAAGGTTTTTCCCTGACTACTTTATCAGATGCCATCATGCGTTTTCCCAAAGATGAATCAAAAAAAGCAAATATCTTTTCCCAAGGAACAGATTCTGTCATTTTTTTTGTAATTATACCCCTTTCAAAAAGAGAGGAAACATGATTTTTTATATCATCAATAGCGTTGACAGGCAGAGGTAGTGTTTGCATAATCAGGTGGATAAGACTTCCCTTTTCTGTGGCACTAAGCTCGTCTTTATCCCTTATAAAACGAGGCTTTTTAATAGGCGCAAGTGCAAATGGATTATATATATGCTCATCCGCATCGCCTTCTTCACGCAGTAAACTTTTCATCTCGCTGACGGAAATTTTAGAGGGGATTGAAGACAGGTTTTTATGCGGATAACTGTAATAAATGCCGGATAACAGCTCATCGGTATCTATACTTTCTTCTTCGTTTTTTTCTATGTGCTCTGCCACTGTATTCGGCATGCAAATGGGGTGAAAATCAAAGAGTATTTCAGTTCCCTTACCATTTTCCCGATCACAGTATTGTGACAACCCAGGGCAATTAGCGGTGATAAGACACGCTCCTATCCAGTCAAGAAAGCTTTTTGCAGCCCCAAAACCGCCGGCAGAGGCAAGCGAAGCACCGATTCGCCATGACATAACTGTTGACATGGGGTTTTTCGTTGTTGCCGTTATTATTAGCCGTTCCTTTGCTCTTGTAAGCGCGACGTACAAAACACGAAGTTCCTCTGAAACGCTGTCGGCTCTATTTGCGGCTGCTACTGCTGCCTTTGCGGGGGTAGGATAGCTACAGCGAAGGGTTGTATCTACAAAATCCGCTCCCGTACCGAGTTTTTTGTGGAAGGTCAGCTTTTCCGATTCGTCACGCCTGTTAAAGCTTTTTCCGCAGCCTATAAGAATTACTACAGGGAATTCAAGGCCCTTGCTTTTGTGTATGCTCATAACTCTTACAACATCGTGTCCTTCTCCAATTATCTTTGCAGACCCTGAATCTGATTTCTCCCGCATTTTGTCAATAAAATTAATAAAATTAAAAAGACCGCGGAAAGAGGTTTTTTCAAATGCCCTTGCCCTTTCGGTAAGAAGCCTTAAATTAGCAGCACGCAGTTCCCCGCCAGGCATTGCAAGGGCAAAATCCATGTAACCTGTTTCGTCATACAACAGCTCGATAAGCTCGTCACAGGGGAGATGCTCGGAAAGAAAACGCCACCTGTTAAGTCTGTCAAGAAAAATACTGCATTTTTCCGCCTCGGATGTGCCGGATTCAGCACACATTTTTAAGGCATCGTAAAAATCGCCTCTTTTGTCATATATGCGGATTGTTGCCAACATATCCTCATCAAAACCGATAGTAGGTATTCGTAACGCGGAAATTAAAGGGATGTCATTTCTTGGGTTATCAATTGTTGACAATAATGCCAACATACCCTTTATTTCTGAGGTTTCAAAATATCCGCCGCTGCTGTCGCAATAAACGGGAATGTTCTCACTTGTTAGCACATCTTCAATTAACGGGGCGGCTGTTTTGACGGAGCGGGAAATTATTGCTATATCACTGTATTTCATAATGCGTGAAACGTTGCGTTTCGCATCATAAACGTATTCCTTGCCTACCATGCCTTTGATTTTCATTGAAATATATAGTGCTTCGGCTTCAATGGAAGATAGGTCTTGTGCATAGTCTTCATCATATTCTTCCGGCACATTTTTTTCATCGACACGAATTACCGCAACTTCAATGGGATGTGAAATGTCAGGGTAATCAGTTCCCTTTACAAGCTGTTCCTCACTGTCGTAATCAACACCGCCTATGCTGTTATTCATAAGATTTGAGAAAATATGATTAACAAAGTCAATAATTGGTTTACTGCTTCTAAAATTCTTTGTCAAAGCTATTTTTATATATTTGTCACCGTCTGATTTATATGTTTTCTTTTTTTCGGCAAACAGGGCGGGGCTTGATTGGCGGAAGCCGTAAATGCTCTGCTTTAAATCCCCTACCATAAAAACATTTGGGGAATTCTCTATTCTGCCCGAAATAAGACCGAAAACAAGCTCCTGTGTTTCGCTTGTATCCTGATATTCGTCTATGTAAATCTCATCAAATGATTTTCTTATATCCACCGCAACTTCAGAGGGTTTTCCGTTATCGTCAAGAAGGGAAACGGCAATATGCTCCATATCACTGTAATCAAGAATGTTACGCTTGCGTTTTTTTTCTGTGAATATTTCCATGATTTTCAATACAAGTGTAACAGCACCTTTGACTATTGGCAGAGCATCGTTCATTATTCTTGCATTTTCATCGGAAGAAAAGCGGAAATTTTTAGCAAACAGATCAGAAACAAGCTTTCTTGCCCTATCACGCATCTTATCAAGCTGAGTTTTAAGCTCAATGGGGGCATCCTTTGCGCTTACTCTGCGTGTGAAAGAAAAATCGGATAAAGATGCATGCAACCTGTCATAATCATCTGCTGATTTTATTAGGGCAGACACACATTCAATATCGTTTGAAAACATGAGGCTGTATTCCGAAAGGCAGTTTTCTGCGGTGCAAAACTCTTTAGCAGCTGCAAGAACGCCCTTTGCCTCAAGAAGCTTTTCCTCTGCAGCTAAAAGAAGTGTTTCGCATATAAGGCTTTTTTTAAATTCCGCTCCCGTTGTCATCTTGTAAGATTGTGGTTGTTTGCTTATCCATTGCTTTGGGTATGGCATGGAGTCAGCAAATTTGTACATTGAAATGGCAAGCTCCGAAAGAATATTATCGCTTCTTACAGAGCTAAAGCTATCCGCAAATGTTAAAAAATCACGGTCAGCCTGATGGCATAGTTCTTCTATGGCTTCATCAGCCGATTCCATCAGTAAAAGAGAGGCTTCGGCATCATCGGCAATACGAAAGCCTGCATTCAAATCAGCAAGGTAAAAATTTCTTTTAATGATATCCATACAAAAGGAGTGCATTGTTGTTATATGAGCCCCCGAAAGACAGGCGAGCTGTTCTCGTATATGATTGTTTTGGGGGTTATCACGCAATGCTGCTGAAAGGTTTTCAGCTATTCTGGTGCGCATTTCCGCGGCAGCGGCATTTGTAAAGGTAACGACAAGAAGCCTTGTTATATCTGCTCCGCCTATTATTCTTTCAATAATTCTGCCCGTTAATACCTGTGTTTTTCCGGAGCCTGCAGCGGCTGTTACAAGTATGTCCGAAACAGGGGCACTGACCGCCTTGCCCTGTGCGGTTGTCCAGTTAAATTTCATTGTCGTCACCTCCGATTTTTGCAAAGATATCTTCGTTTTTGAGAGTTGACAGATTTCTGTATGCGCAGCCCTGTGCCGTGTCAAACCGGCATGCGCTTTTGTAAGGGCACCAGTCACACGGTGATGATGCTTTTGTTTTGTAAGGCGATATATCGGTTTTACCGCTTAATATTTCAAAAGCAAGGGCGGAGACAGTTTTTTTAATATGCTTTTGCAGGTTATTAAAATTAGATGCTGATGCTATGTTTCCGCTAAAGTCACCGTTTTTCAACCTTCTCACAGGCAGGAAATCTGAAAAAACATTCGTTTTGTCTGATGCCTCAAGCACCTCCTGTGTATCAACCAAAAGCCCCGATAGCTTCAGCTTTTTGATTTTTGAGCTTATAATAGTGTCAGTATCAACAAATGGATCTGTTTCAATTATAGGGTCGTCAAGTTTGAAATACAAAATACCGGCAGGGCGGTAATTGTTGCTTTCACAAATAGCAGTCATATATACGGCAAGCTGCAGGTTTATTCCGTAAAAGACCTCAGAAAGGTCAAAGGCCTTTGAACCGGATTTATAATCAATTATTCTCACAAAGGTTTCGCCGGCTTGGTTAACAAGTTTATCGGCTCTGTCAATTCTGCCTGTCAGCAAAACACGTGAACCATTTGGAAGATTTATTTGCATAGGAGAAAAATCACCTTTTTCTCCGAAAACCAGCTCATAGCCCATAGGTTCAAAAACACCACGCTTCATGTGCTCTGAAATAAGGCGAAGTGAAAGGCGCAAAGCATTGCATAGCCTGACAAAAAGACGTGCTGTGCGTGTGGATTCGGAGATTAAATATTTGTTTAATCTTCCGCCAATAATTTCCATAATCTTTTCTATTTCAGAGTTTATATAATCCTCATCAACCGTATGCCATGTTCTGCCGTTTACCGCAAGCCTTTTTGAAAACTCGTCAACAAAATTGTGCAAAAAGTTGCCGGCATCGGAAGCACCAAGTGACAAAACACGCCGCTCTCTTGCCCGAAGGGTATATTTCATAAAATAAGAAAAAGGACACGCTGAAAAACTTTCAAGCCTTGAAACAGCGGTATGTAGTGTATTGCCAAAAAGTGCCGATATGTTTTTATTTGATAAAGGCGTTGCCAGGTTTTTGTAATTCATATATTTTTCTATGGCAGAAAGCTTCTCTTTGTAGCCAGGGATATCATTTAATGCGGATTTTATTTTTTCATCAAATGCTGTAATTTTGCCGCCGTTCATACGAAGAGCAATACCGGAGCATGCTGAAAACGGAGCGGCAAGGATATCCTCCACAAGCTCGCCCATGATATTATCATAAATTTTAGCCCCTGAAAATATCTGGGCAATCCTCGTAACAGCCATTGACGGGCGCAATGCCGCTCCATTGAAATCAGATGACGGAAATGATATAAAAAGCTTTTCCGAAGCACAGGTAAAGGCCTTGTAAAGAAGATGGTCACCCTCAAGGCTTGCTGTTTTTCCGTCGGGCGCAATTTCTATGCCTTTTTCCTTCATAATAAGCCTGTCGCTGTCACTCAAAAAACCCTTTGGTTGAGGAATTGTGGGAAAGGACTGGTCGGTGGCACCTAAAATAAATAAAGCACGAACATCATACCCTCTCATTCTCGCAATATCCCCTGATAACACACCGTCACAAACAGCAGGGATAACACCTGTTTCATACTGTGCAAGACCGGCGGATATAAGCTCGGCAAAATCTTTTATACTGATTTTTTTATCTCCGATAGAATCCACAAGCTCATCCATTGCATCAATAATTTTTCCATAGACAGCTTTATACTCTGCTCCACGATATGTATCGCCCTTGTTATCCAGAAGCTTTGCCATTGCTATAAGTCTTTTAGGTAGTTTTACGAAATTCATAAATTCATATATCGCTATACATTTTTCTTTCACTGTTTTTCCGTTTTTAAGATTATCCGCAAGTGAAATTAAAGGCTTTGCAATAATATCCCTCGCCCTGTTGACAACCTTGAAATTTTCTTTTTCTGCTTGCGTAAGCTCACTGTTTTCAGCAAATATATCAGCTCGAACACTCCATTTTTCGCTGTCACGCCATATATTGCCCCGAAGCCCTGTTGCAAGGATGTAATTTTCAAGTATATCCGTGAGCTCACGTGGTATTCTGGCAAAACCCGATTTTGCATAGCGAAAAACAGGCTCATATGAAAAACCCTCTGTAATTATTTCAAGAGCGGACATAATAAAAATAACAACGGGGTGATTTATTATTGGCTTTTTCTCGTCGGGAAAAACAGGTATGTCATAGGAGCGGAAAATACTTTTTATATATTTGGGGTACAATTCAGTATCACTGTAAATTATACCTATTTCCCGATAAAGATAACCTTCTTGCCGGACAAGATTTCGTATTGATGCGGCGGTATGGGTAATTTCGTTATAAGGATTGCCCGCAGTAAAAACCTCTATATCCTTCGTGTTTTCAGTAAAGCTTTTGGCAGGATAATTAAAATACTCTGTTTCAAGGTGCCTAAGAGCTGCGCTTTTTGCGGCTCCCTGTTTTAACAAAATTGTATCTGTGCGTGCACCAGTTTCATCTGCAAGGCGCAAAAGCCGTGCCCATGTTTTTTCGGAGGGCAAAAATTCATGCCTACCTTTGTTTTGTGCATCTGCGCAAAGTGTCACTGTTACACTTTTGCATCTGTCAAGAAAAGTGCGGACACATAAAAGCTCCGCTTCGGTAAAGCTTGAAAAAGCATCAATATAAATATCTGTGTTCTTGAGGTTCCCCGATTTATTAATTTGGTCGGCAAGCCGTGCTAAATTATCATCACTGTTTATGTATCTGCCATCGAGGACATTTTCAAATTCATTATAGATAAATGCTGTTTCTGATAGCTTCATTTTTAGTTGTTCTTCGCTGACGTTTTGGGATAATAACAATAGAGCCTTTGCAGTAACATTGTATCTTTTAAATTCGACTATAAGTTTGAGCATTTCAGCACTTCTGTCTGCAATTGCACCTTTTAATATTGTCAAGCGGCTTTGGTTGTCTGACAGTATTTTATATAAAATCATAACCTTTCCTGCACTATCAATATGCCCCATGGCGGCACCATCGGACAATGACAAAACTCTGTGGGCAAGCCTTGCAAAGCTAATAACCTCGGTATCCCCAAAAAGCCCCATTGTCTGCAAAGCAGTTTTTTTCTGCTCGGCAGTAAAAGAATACTGTTCCGGCACTATAATATAACTTTCACATTCGCCTGATAGAGCATGCTTCATGCAATATTCGGTTTTTCCGCTGTGGCTTTTGCCAATAACAAGATTTAGCTTCATATTTATGCACATACCTTCATAATACTTCAAAATATATAATATAACAGATTTTTTGTAGTGTCAACATTTCTTAAAAGCAATAATTTTTTGTTTACAAAATATTTATACTTTTATATTTGATTTTCTTGTAAACTTCAAGGAATTTATGAATATTATAAGAAGGTATAATGCAATAAACGATGTATATTTAACAAAAAATTAATATACAAAATGTATATACTATGGTATAATGGGTTAAAGTCATAAAATGGCTTTATTTGTTTTTTGATTATGGCTCAAGACAGAAAGGTCGGAAAAAATGATGATGTGTTCAAGATGCAAAAAGAACGTTGCCGTTGTTTTTGTTACAAAAATAGAGAATAGTGTTACTTCAAATGAAGGGCTTTGCCTTCCTTGCGCACAAGATTTGGGGATTGACCTGTCTAAATCAATGCAAGCAATGGGTCTTAATACTGAAGATATGGACAACCTTGAGGATCAGGTTACTGAAATGCTTGGCATTTCTCCGGACATAGAAAATTCAGAATTGGATGATGAGAAAGATGACCCCTTGAAAAGCTTCTTTAAAATGATGGGCAGTGACAAAAGTGAAGAGGGAAAAACAACAGTCGGAGAAAAGGATAAAAAGAAGGACAAACCGAAAAAGAAAAGCCTTCTCGAATCTTACGGACAGGATTTGACTAAAAAAGCGGCAGAAGGTAATTTAGACGCTGTTATAGGTCGTGAAGCCGAAATAACACGGTGTATAGAGATTTTAAATCGCAGAACAAAAAACAATCCATGCTTAATCGGGGAACCGGGTGTCGGAAAAACAGCTATTGCAGAAGGTCTTGCAACTCGCATTGTTGCGGGAACGGTTCCTGAAAAGCTTTTAGATAAAAGAGTATATTTACTTGATTTTACTTCAATTGTTGCCGGAACGCAGTTCCGCGGTCAATTTGAGGCTCGCCTTAAAAATATACTTGATGAGGTTAAAAAAACAGGGAATATAATACTTGTCATTGATGAGCTTCATAATATTGTCGGCGCAGGTGATGCCGAGGGAGCAATGAGTGCGGCAAACATATTAAAGCCTTCTCTTGCAAGGGGGGAAATTCAGGTAATAGGTGCTACCACTACAACGGAATACAGAAAGTATATTGAAAAAGACGCTGCTCTGGAACGCCGTTTTCAGCCAATAATCGTTGAAGAACCAACAATTGAAGAAACGGTAGAAATAATAAAGGGCATTCGTGGTTATTACGAAAGTTATCACAAGGTTATGATTTCTGATGACGTAATCAGGGCAGCGGCAGATTTAAGCGAGAGATATATAACAGACCGTTTTCTGCCTGACAAGGCAATAGATGTTATTGACGAGGCGGCATCAAGGGTAAATCTTAATAATGTAAGCCTTTCAAAGGCAATCAGATTAAGGCGTGAGCTGTCGAATATAAATGACAGAATAGAGCAGTCATCAGAAGCTGTTACAGAGGAGGATTTCCGTACGCTTGCTGACCTTCGCACAAATCAGTGTAAAATTGAGTGTGAGTTAGCAAAGCTTGAGGAAAAACAAAAAGACATAAGACTTACGGTTGAGGACGTTGCATGTGTTATAGAACGTTGGACAAAAATTCCGGCAAAAAGCATGACAATGGATGAAAATAAACGTCTGTTGGAGCTTGAAGATACTTTAAAACGCAGAGTCAAGGGACAGGATGAGGCTATAGCAGTGGTTGCATCTGCTATAAGAAGAAGCCGCATAGGTCTTTCGAAAAAACGCCGTCCTGTTTCATTTATTTTTACCGGTCCTACGGGCGTTGGGAAAACAGAGCTTGTTTTAGCACTTTCCGAAGCAGTTTTTGACTCTGAGGAAGCGCTTATCCGCCTTGATATGTCGGAATACATGGAAAAGCACACAGTTTCCAAAATAATAGGTTCACCTCCCGGTTATGTGGGATATGACGATGCAGGTCAATTGACGGAGAAAATCAGAAGAAAACCGTATTCAATAATTCTGCTTGATGAAATTGAAAAAGCACATGCAGATGTTTTAAATATTCTTTTGCAGATTTTAGAGGACGGAAGAATTACAGACAGCCACGGCAAATTCATAGATTTCCGAAACACCATGGTAATTATGACATCAAATGCAGGAAGTGATTATAAGGGCAACGCTCCGGGATACACGGTAAACGAGGAGGATGCCTCTGTGGAGAAGGTAAAAACCGCACTAAAGGAGATTTTCCGACCGGAATTTATCAACAGGATTGATGCAGTTATCACCTTTAAATCTTTGAGCAACGAAATTTTAATGGAAATACTGAAAAAGCTTTTGTCTGAGCTTGAGGGAATGCTTGCAGACAGAAAAATACAATTTGAAATAACAGATTCTGCTATGACCATGCTATTAAATAAGGCAATTGTCCCCAAACAGGGTGCAAGGCCTTTGCGTCGTGCTATTCAGCGTGAGCTGGAGGACAAAATTGCGCATATGATTATTTCCGGTAAAGCTTTAGAAAAGGGAAAGATAACTGTGACTTGTGACGAAGAAAATTTAATATTATCTTAAAGTAAAGGGTGATTTTGTGGAACTTTTAAAAAAAAGACGTACTATAAGAAAATTCAGACAGGCTCATATAGATACCAACGATATTATAAGTTTTATCGATTGTGCACGTCTTGCTCCTTCGGGGGCAAACCTGCAACCCTTAAAATACGCCTTTGTTAATGAGAAGATGGATTGTGATAAAATATTCCCTCTGACAAGATGGGCGGCTTATTTAAACGGCGAGGGAATGCCGAAAAAAGGTGAAACACCCACGGCATATATTGCTTTATTAAATGATAAATACATAAAAAAAGAAGACTTTGAGCTTGATGCGGGTGCGGCGGCAATGAGTATTATTATTGCTGCGCAAAACCGGGGGATTGCATCTTGCTGGCTTGGAGCTATAGATAAAATAAAAACCGCACAGTTTTTTTGTCTTCCCGAAAACCTTTTGGTTGTTTCACTGATAGCTTTGGGGTACCCGATGGAAACGTCGAGAGCCGTTGAATACAAAGGCGATGTTAAATATTTTAGGGAATCCGATACATCTCTTTGCGTTCCTAAAAGAAGTCTTGATGAAGTTATTATAAATTTTAAGTAAAAAAATATTGAAAAATTAATATTTTTGTGATACATTAAAAAACAGCAAGGAGGTGTGTTTAAATGGCATACGTAATATCTGATGAATGCATTAGCTGTGGAGCTTGTGAGGCAGAATGTCCTGTATCATGTATTTCGGCAGGTGACTCAAAGTTTTTGATTGACGCTGATACATGTATTGATTGTGGTAACTGCGCTAATGTTTGTCCTGTTGATGCTCCTTCACAGGGATGATTTATAGCAGACTGCAGCAGGATAATGTATCCCGGCTGCAGTTTGCTATTTTAAGGTGGTTTTATGATTCTTTATGAAGGCGAAAGGCTTGATGATTTACAAATAAAAGGGCTTTATATTATTCAAAAAACTAACGGTTTTTGTTTCGGAACAGATGCTGTGCTTTTGGCTGGCTTTGCATATGTTAAAAAGGGCGGCCGTGTTATGGACCTTTGCACGGGAACGGGGATTATACCCTTGCTTTTATCTGCAAAAACCAAAGCCGCAAAAATTTGCGGGCTTGAAATAATTCCACCTGTTGCCGATATGGCAAAACGAAGTGTATTATACAATAAAATTGAGAATGTTTACATACAGGAAGGCAATGTCTTGGATGCCGCTAAAATTTACGGCTATGAAGTGTTTGATACTGTGACATGCAATCCACCATACGAAAGAGTCGGCGGCGGTCTTAAAAATCCTGACGATATTAAGGCTGTTGCAAGGCATGAAATACTATGTTCTCTGGATGATGTAATTTCCCAGAGTGCGGCTATATTAAAATACGGTGGGAACCTTTGCATGGTGCACCGTGCAAACAGAATTGCAGATGTAATATGCTGTATGCGAAAATACAAAATTGAACCTAAAAGGCTTCGTATGGTTGCCCCATATGAAGGGCGTGAGCCTAATCTTCTGCTGATAGAGGGGATTAAAGGCGGAGGGCCATTTGTCAAAAACCTGCCCGTGCTTTATATCTATGAAAAAAACGGTAATTATACCGATGAAATAAATGAAATTTACGAAAGGGAAACGGGGAGATGAGCGGAACACTATATCTTTGCGCAACTCCGATTGGAAATCTTTCGGATATATCTGTAAGGCTTCAGCAAACTCTTGAAATGGCTGATATTATTGCTGCCGAAGACACGCGCCATACCGTGAAGCTTTTAAATCATTTAGGGCTAAAAAAGCAACAGATAAGCTATTTTGAGCATAACCGCCGTGAAAAAGGGGAACAAATTGTAAAGCTTTTGAAGGAAGGCAAAAACATTGCCTTGGTATCCGATGCTGGAACACCTGCCATTTCTGACCCGGGAGAGGAACTTGTTGCACTTTGTGCTATGGAAGGTATAAATGTCGTGCCGATTCCAGGTCCTGTTGCCGCAATATGCGCGCTGATTGTTTCAGGTCTGCCCACAGGAAGATTTGCATTTGAAGGTTTTCTTTCAGTAAACAAAAAAAGTCGCATGGAACGCCTTGAAGAAATAAAAAATGAAAAGCGAACGCTGATTTTTTATGAGGCTCCCCATAAGATTAGGCAGACTTTGAAGGATTTGTATGAAGCTTTTGGGGATAGGGAAATTACACTTTGCCGAGAGCTTACGAAAATACATGAACAGACTATAAGAACAACGCTGTCGGGGGCACAGGAAATATATTCCGACGAAAAACCACCGAAGGGCGAGTTTGTTTTAGTGGTAGCCCCTGAACATGAAGAAGATAACGGCAGCATTTTTGAAAATATGAGCATAAAAGAGCATTTCGAGTATTATATAAGGCTTGGAAATGATGAGAAATCGGCAATGAAAAGTGTTGCTGCAGATAGAGGAGTAACCAAAAGAGATATTTATAAAGAATTAAAGTTTTAATGCAGTAGAATAAACTGACGAACAAAGGTCGCCCGCAGGACAAATCACACCTTCGGAATACGGTTTAACCATAGACAAAGAAATCGAAGGGTTTGAAGGTATTTACAAAAAAGATGTAATAATTGATAAATACGTAATAATGCCAAACCATATACATATGATAATTCTAATGCATTGTAACAGAGAAACAAATAATCCTCTGCCTACCATTTCCCGTGTTATTCAGCAATTTAAAGGTGCTGTGACAAAGCAGGCAGGTTTAAAAATGTGGCAAAAGTCTTTTTACGACCATGTTATCAGAAACGAGAGTGACTATCGGGAAATATGTGAATATATGGATGCAAACCCCATAAAATGGAAATATGATTGTTATTTTTAATTTAAACTGCATTATCATTGGAGGTATTAAAAAAATGAAAAATTTGCTGATTTTATTCGGCGGAGTTTCGGGGGAGCATGAGGTTTCACGCCTTTCGACAGCATCCGTATTAAAGAATATACATAAGGGAAAATATAATATTATCACTGTTGGAATAACAAAAGACGGCAGATGGCTTCTGACTGATGCTACAAGCGAACAAATTTCTGATGGCTCATGGGAAAGCCTTGATAATAAATGGGCAGTATTGTCGCCTGACAGGGTGCATCACGGTCTTATTACGGACGACGGAATAATTAATATAGACGTTTGTTTTCCTGTAATGCACGGGGATTTTTGCGAGGACGGTTGTATTCAAGGGCTTTTTGAACTATCGGGTATTCCATACGTTGGGTCGGGTGTTTTATCATCTTCCGTTGGAATGGATAAAGGCTCTACAAAGCTGTTTGCATGCTCTGTAGGGGTACCTCAGGCTGATTGGATTGTTTTAAACGCTCCGTATAATGAAAAGATGGCAGATGAGGTTGAAACAAAGTTTTCGTATCCTGTTTTTATTAAACCAAGCAATGCCGGTTCTTCACTGGGCGTTACAAAGGTTTTGTCACGTGGTCAGTTGAAAACAGCAATTGATGAGGCCGCAAAGGTTGATACAAGAATTCTCTGTGAAGAGTTTATTGACGGATATGAGGTTGAGTGTGCAGTATTGGGAAATGAAGAGCCAAAGGCATCCGTAGTAGGTATGATTACCCCTTCAAACGAGTTTTACGATTATAACGCAAAATATATTGACAATGCCTCAGGGCTTACTATACCTGCACCGATACAGGAGGATACAGCAGAAAAAATCAGAGAATATGCATTAAAGATATATACAGCTATTTTGTGCAAGGGCTTGTCAAGGGTCGATTTTTTTGTACACAAAAAGACAGGCGACATATATTTTAATGAAATTAACACTTTACCGGGTTTTACATCTATCAGCATGTATCCTAAGCTTTGGGCACACTGCGGCATAGAATATAGTGACCTTATTGACCAATTAATACAGTTAGCCGTAAAAAAATGATATTGTGGTACTTATTACAGATTGCCAAAGGTTATAATATATGCTACAATTAATAAAGAAGGTTACCTACATAACTGGACTCAAGATAAAAAGGAGTTAATATTATGAATAAAAATGTTATTATCTCGATTACAGGAAAAGAACAACTTGTTGAAGCAAGCCGTGAGGATATGATAGAGCTTGTTACAGAAGGAAAGTATTATAAAAAGGGTAGTAAACATTTTTTTTCCTATAATGAGACGGAGATGACAGGATTTGATAACGGTACAAAAACAACTTTAAAGGTTGATGGTGATACAGTTACAATGACGAGGTTCGGTTCAATTAACACCCAGATGGTATTTAAGCAGGGAGAAAAATATTTAGGGCATTACGAAACGCCGTACGGCAGTTTTACAGTCGGCATTGTAGCTGACGAAGTGTCTGTAAACATAGATGAAAAAGGCGGAGACATAGAGATAAACTACTTACTTGAAATAGATAATGCGGCAAAAGCTGAACATAATTTGATACTTAATATTCGTGAAGCGTAAAGGAGAATATAAATAAATGACAGTTCTTGAAAAATGCGAACATAAATTAAAAGCACTTTTACAGGGGGCCGCCGAAGCGACTTATCCCGATACTAATATACCTGAGTTTTTAATTGAAGTTCCCAAAGATGAGACAAACGGAGACTATTCGACAAACCTTGCAATGATTATGGCAAGGCTGGTTCACCGTGCTCCGAAAGAAATTGCTGAAAATATTGCAGGCAATATAAAAAAAGATGAAATGATTTTAAAAGTGGACGTAGCCGGGGCTGGTTTTATTAATTTTTATCTTGACTCCGGTTATATATATAAAGCTCTCGAAGAAATCGAGAGAATGGGAGAAAATTACGGGTTTACTGATGTGGGTAGAGGCAAGAAAATATGCGTTGAATTTGTAAGTGCTAACCCCACAGGGCCCATGCATATGGGTAATGCCCGGGGCGGCGCAATAGGTGACTGTTTGGCGGCAATTTTAAAGAAAGCCGGCTATGAGGTTTCAAGGGAATTTTATGTAAATGATGCAGGCGCACAGATTGACAAGTTCGGCCGTTCACTTGATGCGCGTTACAGACAGATTTTAGGTGAGGAAATAGAGTTTCCCGAGGACGGTTATCAGGGGGATGACATTCGTGAGCATTCCCAAAATTTTATTGATGAATTTGGTGATAAATTAAAAGGGCTTGATGAGGAAGCAAGACGACAGGAGCTCATAAAATACGCACTCCCGAAAAACCTTAAAAGAATGAAAAGTGACCTTGAGGCATACAGAATAAAGTATGATACTTGGTTTATGGAAAGCTCGCTTCATGACGCAGGAGAGGTAATGGAAACGGTTGAGATTTTAAAGAAAACTGATGTTGTGTATGAAAAAGAAGGTGCAATCTGGTTTAAAAGCACCAATTTTATAGAAAAAAAAGGCGATAATGACCGTTCGTATAAGGACGATGTATTAGTCCGTGCAAATGGTGTTCCAACATATTTTGCTGCTGATATAGCTTATCACAGAAATAAGCTATTAACTCGAGGCGCTGACATTGCCATTAATATCTGGGGTGCAGATCATCACGGCCATATAGCAAGAATGAAGGGTGCCTTAAAGGCGCTGGGGGTTGACCCCGACAGGCTTCATGTTATTACAATGCAGCTTGTTCGGCTTATGGAGAATGGTGAGGTTGTGAGAATGAGCAAGCGTACGGGTAAAATGATAGCTTTATCTGACCTTATTGAGGATATCGGAATAGATGCCGCAAGGTTTTTCTTTAACCTCCGTCAGGCGGGGAGCCATTTTGATTTTGATTTAGGGCTTGCCGTTGAACAGTCAAATGATAATCCGGTGTTTTATGTTCAGTATGCCCACGCAAGGATATGCAGTATTTTAAGACTATTGGAAGAAGAAGGGTTCAAGCCGTTGCCATATAGTGAAATAAATTCTTCGTTTCTTGTGGCAAAAGAGGAAATTTCTCTCATGAAAAAACTTGCGGATATGCCCGAGGAAATTCGTGTGGCGGCAGAAACATATGAGCCTTCAAGAATAACCCGATATGTAATGGAGGTTGCGGCGGCTTTTCACAGTTTTTACAATTCATG
>CAZUVQ010000011.1:0-26169 GCA_964623915.1 uncultured Oscillospiraceae bacterium | reverse complement strand
GGCAGGATTATCCCATGAAAAATCACCACTTACATCCGAATATCCGAGTGCTCGAAGAACAAATGTCAAATACATATTTGCATTCGCATTGCCTTCACCAAATTGCGTGGCGGAAACGCCTTTAGACAAACCGGTTTCGTAAGCGTAACCGATATACTTATTTGCCCATTCTTCCACATCTGTAAAAGGATGTTTCCCAGTACCACTGATAGCTTCCTGTTCTTTACCAAGCATACGAATTAGCATTTTCACAATTTTATTACATTAATTCAAACCTTTCAATAATATACCAATTAATTCTTAAACAAACTGTTTTTCAATAGATTATTTTACTAATATGTTTATAAATCTTTGCAATATTGCTGCATTTTCTACTCTTGTTGCATTTTCGTTAGGAGCTAAAATTTCGTTTCCTTTTCCGCTTATAAGTTTAGCACCTACTGACCAGCTTATTGCTTCATTTGCCCAAGCGGATATTTTAACACTATCTGAGAATTTTGTTAAATCACCTTTTGCAGATACATCTAATCCTTTGCTTTTTGCGTAATTATACATAATCACAGCCATTTCTTCACGAGTGATTTCTCTGTTTGGTGCAAATTCATTGTTGCCGATTCCCTTAACGATTCCGTTTTCGCTTGCCCATGCAACAGCATCTGTAAACCACTCATCGCTTGGTACATCTGTAAATTTGCTTGCAGAGGCTTTCGGTTTTCCCTCCAAACGGTGAAGTGCCGTAACCATCATAGCGCGCGTCATGGTATCAATTGGCGCAAATTGTGTGTTTGTAACTCCTGTAAATAAACCTTCTTCATTTACAAACTTCACACTATCATAAAACCAATCATTTTCACTTACATCTGTGAAAGGGTTTGACCATACAGCAAATCTTTTTTTATTTCCGCCACCGCTTCTGCTGTTTGCTTCAATTTTATCGGGGCTTGTTTCTATTTTTCTGAGACTGATTTCTGTTTTATTGGAGTTGTTGGCATTATCTGTGACTGAAACAGTCAGTGTACCGTAAAAGACCGGAATTTCTGTGCGATAGATATTGTTTTCCGCAAGTGTCATTGGATACTCTGTTCCTTCATCATCCTTTGCAGTAACTGATTTTACTCCGCTTAGATTATCTGTTGAAGTCACTGTAACTACATAATTTCCGTTGCTTTTTGTAACATCAATAGCATCGTCAGATAGTATTGGCAGGGTTTTATCCATTTGGATTGTGATACTATCTGCGTCCAAATAATAGCCATCCTCATTATAAAGTCTTGCAGCTACAACATAAATCCCATCCTCATTCATACTTACAACAGTAGCTTCTCCTCCTGTATAGGCATCATTTTTTACCCAATCTCCGTTACTAATTCGATATTCAAAACCAACAGGGATAAAGTCAGTAAGTTCTTCACTATTGATTGTAACCTCTGTTTCACTGCTGTTTACCCAACCTGTCGGTGCAGACAACGTCACCTTTCCGCCTGTGTTTTTTGAATAATTAACAGTTACTTTATAGGTTTTTGCCGATGCACCTTCACCGTTCGGTGTAACGATAACAGTAAATTCATTCGTACCGTCTTCCAAAGGCAATGTACAGCTTATTCCGCCGACAGCCTCTTTCAGCGTAGAGTCTTTATCGTTAATCTTTACCGTTGCATTTGGGTTTGCAGATATTGCGGTTAAATTCGTGTTTTTTGAATTCGATGTCAGTGAATACTCTAATGTGTCTTTGCTAAATACAATTTCTGTTCCGCTCAGCGCCAATTTCTGCAAATCACTGTTCATATCATCTGCGGTTGCGGTGAAATAATAGCTTTCCACATCTGCGCCGAGAGAATTAAATGTAAATATTTTTTGCGTTTTCCCCTCTGAACCCAAATTCACAAGCTCTTCCGCCGTATTTGATAAAAATTGCGTTTCGATAATACGGCCGTTTTTATCAAGTAAATTAACTGCAACATTACCGTTTTGCGTTTGCCCCATAGTAAGGTTTTGCAAACTCAAAACTGCGGTTGTAACAGTATCGTTGGATTGCTCTACATCAATCTTGAATTGATTGCCGTTGTTTCGTGATTGAAGATTTTCGCATAAAACCTGAGTACTATTATTGTTATCAATAAATTCCTCAACCTCTGTATTTCCGTCTTGCACAATTGCTTTTACAAACAGGGTTACACCATTTTTCGGTATTTCCGTACTATTAAGATATGCTTTTAAATCAAAGGCGATTTTTTCGAGATATGCACCGTCATCAATCATTTCAAGCTTATCATTGTCGGTAATTTCAATTGATGCGACTTCAGTTGAACGGGCATCAGAAGTATCAGTATATACTGATAAAACAACCTTTTTGCCACTGTTTTTGAGCTTATAATCACTTATATTATATAGCGGAACAGAAAATTCACGCAAACCGTCTTCTTCTTTAACTGTGGTTATTTTCCCAATACCAAGGTCAGGAACGGTAAGCTTGATTTCATCACCTATCATGGCAACCTTTGTATCGGATTCAAAAGTTGCTTCTCCCGAATAGCTAATATCAACAATATTTTCGGGAACTTCGGGAACATTATAATCTACAACAACGGTCTTGCTTGCACCCGGATATAGCCTGAAGCCATTAAATTCATGTAAACCGCCACAGTTTATATCAACCTCATCAATTACTTCAAAGCCCTTGTTTTCTACTGTGAAGGTAATTGGCATGGTAAATCCGCACTTGATCTCAGCAATGTTAAAATCTACATTTGTTATTTCCGCTTTGTTCTGATAGCTTTCCGTTGCCGTAAACAGCTTGCACTCACTCTTTGGAACCGGTATTTCATTACCGCTGTCATCAATGATAGTATCTTTTTCTTCTTTATATTCCGTTCCTAAAATAACAGCCTTCACTTCAAAATCCGTCCGGTCGGAAATATATGTATCAAAGTGGTCTGCAAGTGTTTTTGCAGGCATCGCCGCAACATCAATTGCTGCTGAGGTATAAACCAAATCACCTTCACGAATAAATTTAATTGCTTTTATTGTGTCTTTGTTATCACTGCTTCGCTCTGTCCATAAAATTGATAAATCATCAACACTCTGTGCGCCTTTGGCAAATTTAAAGTTACTGCCTACTGAACTGTTCCCGTTAGCTGTAACGGTTTTTAAGCTATCAGTAAAATCAGCTAATAAATCACCGTTGTTATTTATTGTGGCAAGACGGATGTCTGAACCGTCTTCATCCTGCCTGTGCCACCCAAGAACAAAACGATAGTCAGGATTTTCCAAATCCCCAAAATTCACAGAAGTAATTTGCGGATTCTCGTCTAAATAATCATCGTTTGTCAAACGGATATTGCTGATGATTTCACCATCCGCCCTGACAGCCGCATAAACAATTTCATAATTATCAATTATATTTTCATTTGAAGTGTCAATTACATATGAGACAAGTGCTGTTCCGTCCGGCAGCATTTCAGCGGATATTCCCATCACAGAACCTGAGATACCGTTATACAATGTCTTAACTGCTCCCCACGCTGCTCCGTCAAAAATCCTGTATAAAACAGTATCCTTTCCTTGAAATTCAGTAGGCATTGCCGCATCGGTAGAATAAACGCTGCGCCATGCAACGATAGCTTTATTTCCGTTTGATGCAATCTGCGGTGCTAAATCAGGTGTATTGTTATCGGTTAACCTCTCAGTAACCCAATTTGTACCGTTATACACAGCTGTCATGATTTCAGTGCCGTTTGTCATTATCGCAATATCCGATGTGTTGATTTCATCGCCTGCATCCTTGTCTATTTTTTCACACTGACGTACCCATGCAGCCGCTGCAAAGCTTTTGTTTCCGTCAAATGAAACAACTGAATCACCAAATCCGTTACTGCTGTCGATAGCCCCCATATCAGCATATTTGCCTGCATTTTTTTGTGCAAAGCTTGCTTTTGTATCCCAAACGCTTTCGCTGTTATTATCGGAAAGATAAATAAACATTTCACCATCATCCGAAACCAATGGATTTGCGTAAGGATACGCATTTGATTGCAGCGTCGACGGAGCTAAATTAACCTCGTCTATGGAAAACAGATTTATGCCGCCCGAATCAGAAGATACCATATTCCACACTCTGTTGTATTCGCTTAAATATCTTCTGCTTTCAATTTTAGGCGCAGAGGATATTTCCATCATATCTGCTCCTATGGAATTAGCATACATTTGCGCCGCTAAACCCATACTCATCGGCGTTATCATATCACCCGTTGTTGCCTCCCAGTAGTCTTCAATGTCGTCCCAGTTATTATATGTCCATGTTTTGCTAAAGCCTATGGATGCAAGTGTTTTTTGGTATTCAATAAATAAGAACTTAGCCAAGAACTTAATCCCTGTTTGACCGCTCAGCGTTATACTCTGTCCTTCCAATGTTCGTTTTGTCTCGTCTGCCAAATATGGACGGTTTAGAAATTTATTATTGCTTTCAAACTCAACCTGTCCGAAAACACCGATTTTCAAGGCAACAATTGAGAAGTCAAATCCCACACCGCCAAAAGCATACATATAAGCATAAATGCGAAGGTTTGTTAAATAATCATTTACATATTTTTGATTTTCATCCGTCCATTCATAGTATTCTTCGTCTACCATCAATGGTTCATAGAGGATATGCGTATCAAAATCCACCCTCACGGCTGCTCCCACTTCAAGCTCAGCTGTGACGGGAATCGGGCCTACTGAGGCATTCTTTTTCCAGTTATAGGAGGCTCCGACTCCCGCTCTTATTCCACCGCCGATAGATGCAATCTCCCACTTTTCCTTTTCGGAATTATACATGATACGAACAGCAAAATATCCACCAACCTGATATTTTATTTCACCGCCTTTTTTACCTTTAAGCAATTTGGATACCTCGAAGGTTTTAGGTCCGGAATTGCTTTGCAATTCTTTGAAGTTATTGCTGTCCTCATCGCTTGCAACCGATAAGGAAAATCCGTCCTCGGTGGGACCACCCATCACATCTTCCCCCACATTAATACGGATAATGCCGTTAAATACAGTTGGATCTTTTGTTGCCGCAAATATTAGAGCACAGTTATCTGTACCGAAGGTGATACTATCCAAAAAGCCAAGCCCTAAACCAACAAAATCGTCACTTTTATCCCCTGCCAAGGAAGTGGAGCTCATAAAGGTTTTTAGGTCTGCTTGAAAACCGGACGCAACATCGGGTTCCGTCGTAACATTCCGCACACTTAGCAAATTACGCACGGTGTACGGCATATTTACGCCTTTAATCATTGTCCCTGCATTATCATACAGCTTTGTTGTAACCTTGCCTTTCCCTTTTTTATCTACCCAGATATTACTGCTGCTAAGCGGCAGCTTGTTTTCCGTAACAAGCATTGTGCCGAAAGGATATTTAAAGGTTTTATAGGTTTGACCGCTGATTTCCACACCATTTTCATTGTAAAGCTTTACATAGCCGTTGGCGTCTGTAGTCGGCTTGCCCCACCACAGAACAGTTGTGTCGATATCCGCCTTTGGTGTTTGGATTGTCAGCCCAACATTTCCTGTTTCATTTATTAACTCATCAACCCTGCCGCTGCTTTTAAAGCGATTCAAGGTTTGCGAGAATAAAACCGGTTTGTTTTTAGTTTCATTTGTTGTCGGTCTTAAAATTATTGTGCTCTCCCCAAATTCCACAAGTTCGTTATCCGATAAATTCCCTGACATCTTAACAAGCATAGGCTCGTAGCTGTCGCCGAAAGTCAGTTCAAATATGTATTGCAGTTTATCTGTTGCATCAACAGTATCTGATGATGTTTCCCCTGCCTCTGCCGACCAGAATTTGGTTATGTCGAATTCAAATTTATAATGTCCTGCATTATCAGGAGTGATTCTATTTGTTATACCTGCTGTCTGACAGTAATTTCCGTTTTTATAGACACCGCCATTTACAACAAAATCACCTCTGTATGCGCTGCAGTCAGGTAATTTAAAATACAGGTCAACAATAGCAGCTTTGCGAAGCACAAAGTTGTTTATGGGATACAATTCATTTTTAGCTCCGTTTTTCTCACCTGACGACAAATTATAATCATAAATTGTTCCCATATAAACCTGTTCATTAGCTTCACTTCTTAACTTCACATCACCCTGTATGCCGTTTTCCTCGTAAATTGCTAAAGCTCCGTCTTCATCTGATGTGACTGTTACTGTCTGACCGTTAGAATTTTTGTAAGTAAATGTAGTAGCCACCCGAGGCATAAACTGGAACAAATACAACCTGTCCTTTAAGGTCTCTACAGTAACTCCCAATTCACGCTTCATCTGCGTGAATTTATGAGTTGCACTAATTGTCGTCTCCCCGTTATTATGTCCCGCAAGAATAAAATCGGTGTTTGGCATATAAGAGGTTTGCGTATATTCCTCAATATTCCTGTATTCACCGCCGCGCTCGTAATTGACGCTTGCGGTGCTGCTGTCGTCCGACTTCCATTCAATCTGATCTGAAATCGCACCGTACTCATATTCCTTATAGTTTATTCCAAGTGTATTTTTAAGAAATATATTTCTGCTTAGTGCCACAATATCAGCAGACGAAAGGTTTTTGATATAATCTCTGTTGCTCATTGTAATAGAATTTTGATTTTGACCGTCAACAAAGATTTTCAATGCCTGAGCATCATACACATTAAAGATATATGAATCATAGCTCCAAGTATCATCTACATTATTCTTAACCTGTGCCTTGATTGTATAAACGTCCTTCAGCCTTCCTGTTACATCTTCATAGGTAATCGGAATGCTTCCATTTATATCGGTTGACGTTCCGATGGAAACCCCGTTTTTTACGACCTCAGCTTTAAAGCTGTATCCGTTTGTTTCATCAGTGTTGCCCGTATTCCACGTTACGGTCGTCGCGCCTTGCGTATCAAGCACCGAATAGTTTTGGGGACGTGCTATAGTTACTGTTGCGGGGGGCATTGAAACTATAATATAACCTAACGCCGAATACTCCACACCTTCAAAGACTGCGGATATTTTTACGGTATATGCAGGTGTCGCGGCATTTGCCGACGGAACCGCCAATATACCCGTCGGTATTTCGGCAGTGCTTGCATTTGTTGATGATTGATATGTTTGCAAAGGTGTTTGCGGTAAATTATCCCATGTAAAGCTCCCCTCATAAAGGCTGATATTATAATATGTATCCTCTAAAGGAGGGCTTACATCATTTTGATTTTTATATGTAATATTACTGCTCCAGCGGATTTGCACCGCTTCCTTCCATTTTGTAAGAGCCGTGCCTGTTGATATTTTCGGAGGTCCTCCTGCCTTTATGGTATAAGCATCTGTTGTTTTTATAGTCGTACCTGCTCCTCCGTTAAGGTTTTGTAGTGTAAAGGTTACATTGCCCAAAGAAATTGGAGTTACCAAGCCGGTTGCAGGGTCGATGGTTGCAACTGCATTATCAGAGGAGACCCATGTAAAGTCATCAGCTGTTTGATAGGTGGCATTTCCGCTGTATGTATAACCAAGATTGATTGTTTCACCTAAATATAAAGTTTTTTCCTGCCCTGACGGTGTGTTGGGATAGTTGAAGCTTATATCCTCTGAATTTGCCACAACAACGGTATTAACAGTTAAATCCGCTTTTTTGCCGATGACAGGCACAAAATTTGCGGTTGTCGTGCCAATATCCATAAACAGCTCGACCTGATAGTTCTTAGCACTCCCGCTGATATTATCGGGTGCTACAAAGCTGCCCGTAAGCTTACTTTGGTCCTCTCCCGTATAATCAAGCGGGATTTTTGTTGTGCCGCCGTCTATGGAAGCATACAATTTATTTGTACTATTCGTGTTGCCGTCAACCGGAGTTGTATTGCTTGTCAGCCATGCATTTTGGTCAACCGCGCCTGCGCCTGTGAAAAGGTTTACAGTTATATCAACAATTTCCTTTGGTAATGAGGTATTGGGTGAAAGTTCAATTCCTGTTATGCTTTTAGCATTGTCAAGCTCCAATGTTGGGGCTAATTCAATATCTTGCTCTGCAAAAGCAGTTTGTTCATTTTCCGCTATATCCTTTGCGCCTGAAACAGCTGTCGCATGGATTTTAAGAGCAGGCTTTTCAGGCACTTCATATAAAAATGTAACATATTTTGATGTTGTGTCTATTTCATTTTCAATTGGTGAAAGCTCATAAGTAGATGCTCCGTTTTTTAACGACAGAGTAATATCACTTGTTACAACAATCGGCTCGGAAAATCCCACGGTAACCGGGAGTATGTCACCTGAAATA
The DNA here is from genome assembly GCA_964623915.1 of uncultured Oscillospiraceae bacterium. Classification (GTDB taxonomy): domain Bacteria; phylum Bacillota; class Clostridia; order UMGS1883; family UMGS1540; genus CAZUVQ01. Next base: position 17,888 of record CAZUVQ010000011.1, on the reverse strand, counting down.
AATGTTTCGTCAGGCGCCGTAACGCTTTCAACCTGAGGCGCTACTGTTTCCGGCTTGTTCGGGTCTGCATAGATTTGCCTTTGTCTGGAAATATACACTAAATCAGATGGATCAAAATAAACACCGTTGGTTGAGCGCCAGCTCCAATCAGCACCACCATCTCCGTCAAGCTCCACCTGATAGATACTGGTTAATACCATTGGAGTTCCGCCGGCTCGAAGAGCCTCTATCTGTTCCGAATTAAATTCCGTTGCAAATTCGACTTTCGCAAATTTGACAGCATGATTTCCTTGATTGAAATAGACCTTCCAACTGTTTAAAGCGCTGTCTTCACTGCGGACAATATCATCACCCTGAACAGGCCTTACAAAAAAATAATTTATGAAATAAGTATGAAATCCATACTCATTAGCATTTGCTGTGCCGAAGTCATACGACAGTAGCCCTTTCAGCCCGCCAATCATTCCGTCCTCAAACGCATACTTCACTGCATCGCTCATATAACAAGTTAGCTTTGTAGTAGCTTTTTCAAGATGCGTCCATCCCATCCAATCCCAATTGTGCAGATTGTCACCCTTGTATTTTTCATAATCATATGCCTTGTACACATTAAGAGCAAAGGAGCATGTCCGTTTGTCGCCCTCAAACGAGGCATTTCTGATGCCGTAACAATAGAGAAAAAACGTCTTGTTGCCGTTCCAGCGCTTGTCTGCATGGTTGTTTTCTGTTTTATCCAAAATGGTGACGCTGACCGTTTTTGCGGTGGGCGTCTGATTTTTTACAAAGGTTAAGTTGCCTGTTTTTGATGTATATTGTGTGTCCGCCTCCGCAGAGCCATCAATAGTTTTATAGTTAAAGCTAATATCATAGGGCAACGCAACAGTCAGCTTACCCGATGCGTCATAAAGCTCAAAATCAACTTGTCCTTCTGTTGTTTCTGAAACAGTTGCTTTGACATATACGTCATGCCTGTATCCGTTTTCATAAGTCATGCCCGTATTCATAGTCTGAAAACCGATTCCGCTTGTTTTTATCTGATTTTCAAGGCTTGATAAGCCGGCTAAATGCTCGTCAGTTAATTCAATATCATTATTGACAAAATTCTCGTCAACATAATTCAAGAACTCTTCATATTTGAGCATATCATTTATTACAGCAAGGGTAATTACATCATCATCAACCTTGACCTCTTTTGAAAGGTCAACATCAGGGGAGCTTATGATTTCCTTTATTTGTTCCAATGTGTATTCCTTGCCGTCCATCTCGATTTTGTGAATGATACGGTTTCCGTTTTCATCAATAATCCCCATATCTCGCATAGTATCGAAAATTTGCTCAGCCTTTTCACTGCCGTATTCCCCTGCCAGAGCAGCAATTACCGCATCTCGTGTTCTGTCATCTTGTGCAAACGCAGAAATAGGCATACAAGTAAAGAGCATTGCCAAACTTAGAAATAACGCTAAAAATTTTGTTTTCACTTTATATATTCCCCCTAAAAAAATATTAATAAATCACTTTTTTTCTATTTCAACTTCTAATTTTGTTTGAAATTCTTCTTTATGCTGCGAGTTAGTGCAATCCCTTATATACGTTTCATGAACATTGCGATGTGCACTTAATATACTTTTATTTCGTATTCGATATCCGTTTTCTTCAATCCATTCGAACAAAAAATCATAGGCTTCATTCATGAAACTATATTCTCCGTAATGCATTACAGATACGGTAATTATACCGTTATCCGAGGTTTTTATTTCAGCTTGATAGTATTGCGAATACTTATATGACATTTTTTCAACCCTCTTTATTTTTTTGCTATAATAGCATTATAAACCTTTACCCTAAGGTCACGGTCAAGTGTTTTTTTCAAAAAAGTACATTTTTTTACAAATAACCTCATTTTTCCGTAAAAAAAGAGAAGGTTTTAATTTAAACCTTCCTTTTCGTGTTGTTTTATTCATCACTTTAATGCTTTTTAATTGGAATCTGTAATTCTGTAATATAATCTTCTTCACTACTGCAATTCCCGTACGATTTCCAATAAATTTCGCGTGGGTGCCCATTCACCTCATATCCGTTCTCATCAATACACATATATATAAACGCATAGGCTTCACGAATTAGGTTGTAACTTCCCTTGTGCATTACGCTGATAACCTTAGTTTCTGGTAAAACTCTGCTTTCCATTTCCACGCTGCACAGCATTTCACTGCCCAAGCGAATACATAATTCTACATCGTTGTTTTCCTCGGAATACTCATTATTATAAAAAATCGTCATATAACAAAGGGACTGCAAAGGAATATCCTTTACAAATGGCTGATGTAGCAGCCTGTCATATTCATTTATAATATCAAAGACGCTAGCGTTTTTTACACACTTAGAGATAATTCTTTCCTGCGGTATGGTTTTTACAGTAGCTTTATATTTTTGCGAAAATGATAAGGATTCAGCTTTTTTATAAAACTTAATAAGCTTGATTTTGTTTTCAATTTCCGCAAACTCATCCTCTAATGCCTTTTGCTTCAAATCCATCATATCAAATTGATTTTTTAGCTTGAGAATAATTTTAATATCATTTAAATTGAATCCTATATCAAGAAGAGCCCGAATTTCAAGCACCTTCTCAATCTGTGAAATGTTATAGTATTTGTATCCGTTCTGCTCATCTGTGCGAGCAGGCAGTAATACCTCGGCGTGTTCATAACCTCTCAGCATTTTTGGCGTGACCTGAGCCCTTTTTGAAAATTCCCCCATTTTATACATTCTCATTACCCCCTTTTTAAAATATGTTTAATAATCACACATTTGACTTCAACTATTCTTTTTACTCTTAACCTTATAGCTTCGCCTTGCGGAATAAAAACGTCGATAAACGGAGTCGCAAGCCTGTGATACAGGATTATCCCTCCGTTTATCTTTTAATGCTTCCATGGCTCCTACTTCATTACAAGGTTTTGTTTCCCCTTTATCTATACGATTGCAATAAATGGTGTCAGGTCTGCCGATTGGCACGAAAAAATGTCCGCACCGCTTACACTTTTTGATGTTTACATCTCTATCAACCAAACTGAGCAGCTCAAATCTTATTAAATTATCAACAGTATTTATATTATACATCTGCACTATATCAATATTATTTTGCAATATAAAAGCCTTTAAATCAACATTCGGTGGGATTAACTTATTTGGTCTGTATTGTGAGATTAAATCATTCCCGTCCTGTGACCGATATTATCCTCTCCATAATGCAAATATATTTCATTACTCTTAGCATAGGCGTTGCCAAGCATTATAACGCTCCTTTTTAGCAAAAATGTATAACTATAACATATATTTTAGCATGACTATTAACGAGCTGTCAAGAAATTATAATAATAACGTATACAAAAATAAATAATTAAATTATATATTTTTGAGGGAAAATGAGGAGGAACACGATGTACAATTTAGAAGCTATGAAACCATTGGTGCAGCTGCAACTGAACTTTTGTAGCTGTTAAAAGAATATTCCAACGATTTTCCGCTTCAAGCAAATAAGCTGAACAATATCATAATCAGGCAGCTGCATAAAAAGATACACCCCAAATATATGAGGTGTATCTCAAATGAATTTTAGTTATTTGGCCTGTCCACTTGACAGGGTGGGTTTCAGATTTGGAGCGGGTTTTCTTGAGGACTTTTGTTACAGCCCCATTTAATAAATTTAATTATTCAAACAGTTTTCCATATTTTGTCCAATGCTCGTATTTTGCCTTTGCCTGTTCTTCAGCAATTGCAAAGAGCTCTTCTGCCCTTTCGGGGAACTTACGGGCAAGCGAGGAGTAACGAACTTCATTCATAATAAAGTCTCTGTAAGAAGCATCGGGAGCCTTTGAATCCATTGTAAATGGTTTTTCATTTCTCGGGTCAAACCTAAATGTATGCCAGTAACCGGCTAAAACTGCATTTTTTATAACCTTTTGAGTATCGGTCATACCACCCTTAATACCATGGTTGATACAAGGAGCATAGCCTATGATAATTGAAGGACCGTTGTAGCTTTCAGCCTCCTTGATTGCTTTAACCGTCTGAGCCATATCATAGCCGATTGCCACCTGTGCTACATAGACATATCCATAGGACATAGCAATTTCAGCAAGGTTTTTCTTCTTGATCGGCTTGCCGCCTGCAGCAAACTGAGCAACTGCACCGGTAGGTGTTGATTTTGAAGCCTGACCGCCTGTGTTTGAATAAACCTCGGTATCAAATACCATCACATTAACATCTTCGCCTGAAGCTAATACATGGTCAAGACCGCCGAAACCGATATCATATGCCCAACCATCACCGCCGAATATCCATACAGATTTCTTTGAAAGGTATTCTTTGAATTTGAGAACTTCCTTTGCACTATCGCATCCGCATTCCTCAAGCGCTGAAACAAGTTTTTCGGTTGCAGCTGCATTTTCATTGCCGTTTTCGTATGTTGCTTTCCATTCTTCACGTGCTTCCTTTATGCAGTCACAATCAATAGCATCTATCTGATCTGCAAGCCTTTCACGCAGCTGCTTTGTGGCAATAGACATACCAAGACCGTGTTCAGCATTATCTTCAAAAAGGGAATTTGCCCATGCAGGACCATGACCCTTGCTGTTTGTTGTATAAGGTGTTGAAGGTGCACTTCCGCCCCAAATCGATGAACAGCCTGTTGCATTTGATATATATGCTCTGTCACCGCAAATCTGAGTGATAAGCTTAGCATAAGGTGTTTCACCACAGCCTGCACAAGCACCTGAGAACTCGAGGAGAGGCTGGCGGAACTGTGATGTTTTTACGTTGAGAGGCTGTGCGAGAACATCTGCCTTAGCAGAAACCTTTGTTACAGCATAATCAAAGTTCTTCTGTTTTTCTCTCTGCGTGTCAATTGGTTTCATTGCAAGAGCTGGAATTTTTGCAGGACAAACCTTTGCACAGTTTGAACAACCGGTACAATCATGTGTTGATATTACAATACCAAACTCATAACCATCCATGCCCTTGCCTATCATTTTCTTATGTGCCATTCCTTCGGGAGCAGCCGCTACTTCATCAGCATTCATAACAACAGGGCGGATAACAGCATGGGGACATACTAGCGCGCACTGGTTACACTGAATACAATTTTCAGGAATCCACTCGGGAACATTTACTGCAATACCCCTCTTTTCAAATGCGGATGTACCCTGGGGAAGATGACCATCAACCATATCCATAAAGGAGGATACAGGTATTTTATCGCCTTCCTGACTGTTGCAGGGCTCAAGAATATTTTTAATAAATGATGGGACATCCTTCCCAACAGCAGGAGCTTTTACAGCGTTTGCCCAATCAGCGGGAACACGAACTTCTACAATGTTCTTTTCACCTTCTGTGATAGCCTCATGGTTCATGTTAACTATCTTTTCACCTTTAGCACCGAAGGATTTTACAACAGCCGCCTTCATATATTCAACAGCTTTATCAAAAGGAATAACATTTGCAAGCTTGAAGAATGCTGACTGGAGAACGATAGACGTCTTATTGCCAAGACCTATCTTACCGGCTATACCTATTGCATCTATTGTATAAAGAGAAATATTATTCTGTGCAATATATTTCTTCATCTTTGCAGGAAGCCTGTCTGACAGCTCATCTACATCCCACGAGCAGTTCAAAAGGAATTTCCCCCCCGGCACCAGATCCTGTACCATTTCATACCTATCAACGTATGAAGGGTTATGGCATGCTACAAAGTTTGCCTTATTAATAAGATAAGTTGATTTGATGGGCTTTTTGCCGAACCTTAAATGAGATACGGTGATACCGCCTGACTTCTTAGAGTCATAAGCAAAGTAAGCCTGTGCATATAAATCCGTATGGTCACCGATAATTTTTATGGAGTTTTTATTTGCACCAACCGTACCGTCAGACCCAAGACCCCAGAACTTGCAAGCAGTATTTCCCTCAGCAGATGTATCGGGATTTTCTTCTCTCGGAAGTGAAAGCTTCGTAACATCATCTGTTATTGAAAGGGTAAAGCCTTTCATGGGTTCTGCTTTTTCTAAATTTCTAAACGTCGCTATAATATCGGTAGGAAGTGTGTCCTTTGAACCAAGGCCATATCTGCCGCCAATGATTACGGGTATATTTGTCTGACCGTTGTAGCAGGCACATACATCAAGGTATAAAGGCTCGCCTATGGAACCGGGTTCCTTTGTTCTGTCTAAAACAGCAATTTTCTTACAGGAAGCAGGAACAGCCTTTAAAAATGCTTCCACTGGGAAAGGCCTGTAAAGATGAACCTTGATAAGACCAACCTTTTCGCCCTTTGACACTAAATAATCTATTGTTTCTTCAATAGTTTCACAAACACTGCCCATTGCAACTATAACCTTTTCTGCATCGGGTGCGCCGTAGTAGTTTACAAGGCCGTAATCTGTGCCTATTTTTGCATTAACCATATTCATATATTCTTCAACAACAGCGGGAACTGCATTGTAATACTCGTTGCAGGCTTCTCTGTTTTGAAAGAAAATGTCCGGGTTTTGTGCGCTTCCGCGAAGAACAGGACGCTCGGGATTGAGTGCGTTGTTACGGAAAGCATCAATAGCATCCATATCAACCATACTTTTAAGATCCTCATAATCCCAAACCGCAATTTTATTTATTTCATGGGAGGTTCTGAAACCGTCAAAGAAATGAAGGAAAGGAACCTTGCCCTTTATAGCTGCAAGATGAGCAACTGCGCTCAAATCCATAACCTCCTGAGGACTGTTTGCGCAAAGCATAGCGTAACCTGTCTGACGACAAGCCATAACGTCACTATGGTCACCAAATATATTAAGAGCATGTGATGCAACACATCGTGCACTGACATGAATAACTGAAGGAAGCAATTCGCCTGCCATTTTATACATATTGGGTATCATAAGAAGCAAACCCTGTGATGCTGTGTATGTTGTGGTAAGAGCACCTGCTGCCAACGAACCGTGAACGGCACCTGCAGCACCTGCTTCTGATTGCATTTCAACAACCTTTACAGGCTGACCGAAAATATTTTTTTTATTTTCAACAGCCCATTCATCAGTAACTTCAGCCATAACCGATGATGGCGTGATGGGATAAATAGCAGCTACATCTGTAAAGGCGTATGACGCCCAAGCGGCAGCGTTATTTCCATCCATTGTTTTCATTTTTCTTGCCATAAACTTGTACCTCCTTATTTTGTCTGTGATAAACACACTTCTTATATTATATCAATAATGGAAGTTCATGTCAACATAAATTTTCTTGCAAAAACTAATCAAAATCTCATAATTCTTTAGTCATTTTTCTCCATACCATTATAAGTTTAAAATTAATATAAAGTCAAAATAGTACCAAATAATGTCAAATTAATATTTGCTTGTGAGCAAAAAAAGTGATACTATGTAATTAATTTATATATCAAATAAAAGGAGAGATGATTTATGTCATTACCGGTAGCACTTCAGCTTTTCTCAGTTAGAGATGATTTAAAAGCAAATTTTGAAGAAACAATTAAAAAGGTAGCAGAAATGGGCTATCAGGGTGTTGAATTTGCAGGTATTCCTGAGGGGATTTCTTTTGAAAATGCCCGTAAGATTATTGACAAGTACGGTCTTGTGGCAATTTCTGCCCATGTTGGTTACAGTGCTATGCTTGAAAACCCCGAAAAGGTTTTTGCCGATTACAAAAGCCTTGGCTGTGAATATGTTGCAATTCCATGGCTCGCTAAGGACGAAGCTCTTTCTCCCGATGCAATTGAAGAAACATTTAAAAAAATTGAATTTTTAGGTAAAAAAGCAAAAGAAGCAGGCTTACAGCTTCTTTATCATAACCATAACTTTGAATTTGAAAAGATTGGCGGTGAATACATTCTTGATAAAATGTATAATACCGTGTCCGCAGAATATTTAAAAACCCAACTTGACACCTGCTGGGTTAATGTTGGCGGTGAAGACCCTGCTGAATATGTAAGAAAATACACAGGTCGTGCCCCTGTTGTTCATTTGAAGGACTTTGTCGGAGGCGGAAAGGAAGGGCTTTTCGAGCTTATCGGAGACAATAAGACAAAGACAGATGAAAAGGCCGAGTTTGATTTTCGTCCGGTAGGTTACGGTGTTCAGAATATTCCCGAAATATTGAAAGCATCAGTTGATGCCGGCGCAAAGTGGGTTGTTGTTGAACAAGATAAATCAACACAAATGCCGCCAATGGAGGCTGTTAAAATGAGCCGTGAATACCTAAAATCACTTGGCTGGTAGGCATTACATACAAATTTAAAAAGGCTGTTGCACACATACGGATTTCTTGTGCAGCAGCCTTTTTTTAGTTAAATATTATTTGTGATACTTTTCATTTGACAAAATTTTATAGCCTCTATATATCTGTTCCAGTAAAACAACTCGTGCCAAACCATGCAAAAACGTCATTTTTGACATTGAAAGCTTAAGGTCAGCCCGTTTTTTTACATCTTCTGATAGCCCTAAAGAGCCTCCTATGATAAAATTTATTTTTCCGCTGTTCATAGCAGCATCATTAATAAGTGCGGCAAACTCCTCGCTTGTTTTCTGCACGCCTTCAATACACATTGCCACAGTAAATCCGTCCGAAAGCTTTTTTAAAATTTCTTCCCCTTCTTTGTTAATAACCTCACGGCACAGTGCCTCTGAGGACAAATCAGGGTTTTTAATATCGTTGATTTCTAATACTTCAATGCTACAAAAACGGGAGAGCCGTTTCTCGTACTCCCCACACGCATCCTTTAAATATTTTTCTCTCAGCTTTCCTACCGCAAAAATTCTGATTTTCATATTGCAATAAGCCTTCCTGCTTTCCCTCTTTCCAAAACCTCTATTTTTACATCCTCTCCTACCCTAACTCCTGTTTTTTCAATAGCTTCACAGGATGAGGCAAGTGCTATTTCAGGCCTGTTATTCTCTGCAGAAAGATGACCAAGCAGAAGTGTTTTTGTACCGGTACTAACAAGCTTTGCCACAACCTCTGATGCATCATCGTTTGAAAGATGACCGTTTTTCCCTCGTATTCTCTGTTTAAGATAATAAGGATAACAGCCGTTCATAAGCATTCCAATATCATGGTTTGACTCAAGCAGAACACCGTCACTCCCCGACATTACGTTGAAAATATCCTCATGCATCTCACCTATATCGGTTGCAACTGTAATCCTTTTGCCCCCACCCGAAAAAGAGTAACCGCAAGGCTGTGCCGCATCATGCGGAATGCTGAAAGCGTTTACTGTAATGCTTCCAATTTCAATTGTCTTTCCAAACTCAACCGGCATAATGCTTTTCTCGTCAATAACTCCTATCCCCCGGTACATGGCACGCCATGTATTATTTGTGGCAAATATGGGAATACCAAGCCGCCTGGCAACAGGACCAAGACCTCTTATATGGTCGCTATGCTCATGTGTTACAAAAATTGCTTTTATATTATTAATATCTTTCCCTATTCTGTCTATTTCCGCAAAAATTCTTTTCATGGACATTCCTGCATCAAGCAGCAAAGCCGTTTTATCTGCTTCTATGTAAGTGCAGTTTCCGCTGCTTCCGCTGAAAAGGGCACATATTTCTATCATTGTTTTTCTACCCTCGTAATATCTGCGCCCAAAGCGCATAACTTTCCTTCAAGATTCTGATACCCACGGTCAATATGATTAAGCTCATGAACATAGGTTGTCCCTTTGGCAATTAAGCCGGCAATTACAAGGCATGCGCCTGCACGAAGGTCGGTTGCATTCACATCAGCACCGTAAAGGGAAGAAACACCGTGGATAATTGCCCTGTCACCGCCAATTACAATATCTGCACCCATCCTTTTCAGCTCCTCAATGTACTGGAAACGTGACACCCAAACACCCTCTGTAACTGTGCTTGTTCCCGTTGCTATTGACAGAAGTGTTACAATCTGCGGTTGAAGATCAGTTGGAAAACCGGGGTAAGGCATTGTTTTTACATTTGCGCTGTGGAGCTTTCCATGGCTTTTAATCCTTATTGCATTTTCATATTCTGTTATTTCCACTCCTGCCTCCGTAAGCTTTGCAGACAGTGAATCCATATGCTTTGGTATAATATTTTCCACAAGAATATCACCGCCTGCTGCAGCTGCGGCAATCATGTAAGTTCCTGCCTCAATCTGGTCAGGAATAATGCTATATGTCCCGCCTTTGAGCTTGTCTACACCGGTAATTCTTATCGTTTCGGTTCCTGCGCCTTTTACAATACCGCCCATGGTGTTAATGAAGTTTGCAACGTCAACCACATGGGGTTCCTTTGCAGCATTTTCTATTACGGTTGTTCCTTCCGCCCTGCATGCCGCAAGCATAATATTTATGGTAGCACCAACAGAAACAACATCGAGGAATATTGAAGCACCGTGAAGACGTGTTTTCTTATCGGCCTTTACTACTCCAAAATTAATATCGGTTTTTGCACCCATTGCCTGAAAGCCTTTTATGTGCTGGTCAATGGGTCTTTCGCCAAAGTTGCAACCTCCCGGAAGCCTTACATGTGCATGATTAAACCTTGCAAGAAGGGCACCCAACAAATAATATGAGGCTCTCATGGAACGGACACTATCACAGTCTGCCATATAGCTTTTTATACAGGTAGCATCTATTTCAAGAATATCGTTTCCAATAAATTTAACTTTTGCACCAAGAAAAGAAAGTATTTCAGTAATGGCGGTAACATCCATTATTTCGGGTACGTTTTCAATTCTGCATACACCTTCAACCATCAATACAGCAGGGATAATGGCAACAGCCGCATTTTTTGCCCCGCTTATATGAATTTTCCCTTCAAGGTGTTTGCCGCCAACTATTTTTAATAATTCCAATATATAACACCGGCCTTTATTCATTTAAGTATTTTGTAATTATATCTGCGGCAGCCTTTATGTCTTTCACGCTGACTGTTTCGCAAATCTCATCAAAGTATCTTGTGGGTATGCCTAACGATACACCACGAAGACCGCATCTTTCCCTATGAAGAACACCTGCTGAACACTTTTCTCCCGAAACCTCCTTCTGCACTTTAATCTCATCTTTATATTTTGAAAGGCTTCTTATCATTTCCTGTGATGAAATCATTGCTTTGTCCATGATTCTCAGGCAAACACCACCACTTAGCGAAGCATATATATTCTTCTCTCCCGGATAATCATTTGCACGGCTTTTGTCAACCGCTATAAGCTCAGTGGCACCATGCGTAAAAGAAAGAACGGATGGTGAGGGTTGCCCTGCCGCCGTTTTAGCCAGAAAAACAAAATAAGTATCACGCTTTACATCTGCCATGGCACTTGTAATTACGGCGCATAAAGCACCACGCACGCCTGCCGCAAAAAGCGACACGTTGTCTCCCATATCGCAAAAGTGCGCATCTATCATTCCCGGTTGGGCTTCCTGAATGGAGCCTTCACCAAAATCTATAAACATATCTGTATACTCTTCTTTTCCCTTTTGTGCATCTTTTTCTTTTTTTGCAAAAACAATCCCCGATTTATCATTGAACCTGACTTTTGAGCCTATGAGCTTTTTCTCATCAAATCCCGAGCAGACAAATCTAACATAGCTATTCTCTTCTATATGAGTAACAAAAACTGACGGCACATCCATCGGGACTGCCACAATAACAGGCGAACCCGTGCCCTCTCTGTGGACGATAAGATTACCGTAAGCGTCCTCTATTATGCCGTTTGTTCCAAGCTTGCTTTTTATAAACTCTCTCATTTCTTTTTCAAAACCGGGAGCTGCATTTATTTCTGATAATTTTTTTAATAGATTTTTCACTTTCCAACATCCTTAATCCATAAATCAAGTAATTTAATCATATTTGCATAATCATCAAGGCTTATCACCGTTGACGGGGAATGCAGGTTTCTGCATGGCAATGCCACAATTGCTGTGGGGATTCCAATGGCTGCACGGGAAATTACGCCGGCATCCGTTCCACCCATATTTGTCTTTTTATACTGCCATGGTATTTTGTGCATATCAGCCATTTCTATTATGGATTCCATAAGTGCCCTGTCCGGCACCGATGACCTGTCCATAAACGTAAGCACCGGTCCTTTGCCTATATATGTCGGTGACTGATAGCGTTGTGCAGGATATGCATCCTGACATATGGTCGTTTCTATAATAACAGCTATATCGGGTTTAAAATATTCAGCGGCAGACTCGGCTCCCCGACATCCAACCTCTTCCTGTGCCGTAAACGCAAGGCACAGATTTCTGTTGCCGTTTCTTCTTAAAAGCTCACACATTATGGCACATCCTGCCCTGTCATCAAGTGCTTTGGCAAGCAAAAGACCGTCACCAAACTCTTTGAATACAGGCTCAAAAGTGCAGTAATCACCAAGCTCTATTATGCTTTCAGCTTCTTCACAAGATTCAGCACCAATGTCTATATAAAGATCTTTTTCTTTTAGTTCAGTTTCTTCTTTTTTCTGAAGGTGGACAGCTTTAATACCTATAATACCTGGTGTTTTTTTCTTCCCGATATAAATTTTCTTGCCTATAATAACGCCGGTATCAATTCCGCCTACAATTTTAAATCGCAGAAACCCGTTATCCTCAATACCGGAAATTATTAATCCAACCTCATCCATGTGTGCGGACAAAAGAATTTTCAAACCCTTTCCGTCCGTTTTTACAAGGACATTTCCCATTATATCCACAATGGGTTTATGATATTTTGTATCATGTAAAATTAAATCTCTGACTTCATCCTCGCCGCCGGAAACACCGGCAGCTGAGCAGAGCTTATCAAGCATATTAAGACCTCCGTTTATGCCATACTTTTCGCAAATTCAGCCAAAAGCCGTGCCGTATTTTCCACATCAACCAAATCTATAACCTCATAGCAGGTATGCATATACCTCAAGGGAATGGATATAAGCGCAGTTGGTATTCCTCTTTTTGCAATCTGCACTGTCCATGCATTTGTTCCCGTATTGCCGCCGCAAACCTCAAGTTGATAGGGTATTTCATTTTTCTTTGCCACCTCTATAAGCCTTTTGGACATAAATGGCTGAACATTTGGGCCAATTGTAATAACAGGTCCCTTTCCAAGCGGATAGGTATCATGAGCAGCATCAGGGGTTGTCCCATGCTCAACATCAATACAAATATACATATCAGGGTTTATATTGTATGCGGCAGTTTTTGCACCACGGCAGCCGACCTCCTCTTGTGTAGATACACAAGGAATAACACTGCAGCCGTCCTCCCCTAAAAGCTCAAGGCATTTTATTATTGACGCTATGCCTGCCCTATCATCAAATGCGCTTGCAGCGGCCCTTGTTCCTGCAAGCGGCGTGTATTCCGTTTCAAATTCAATTAAATCGCCGACATCTGTAAGCTCCGACGCTTTTTCCCGGCCAAAGCCAATATCAATTGCAAGGTTATCCTCCGAGAAGCTCTGTTTTTTCCGAAGATGAGGAGGGACTGAACCTATAACTCCATACAACTCACGCCTGCCGTGAACAATTACCCTTGACGCAGGCATAATCTTTTTATCAAACCCGCCCACCTGAGCAAATTTTAAAAAGCCGCCTTCTGTTATATGAGACAACATCAGTCCAATTTTATCGCCGTGTGCCTCTATCATAAGCCTTTTTCTGCCATTTGCATTTTTTTCATACCAACGGCTCCCAAGTGCATCGCTGCTTCTCTCACCTAAATAAGGGTCTGCAATTTTTTCAAAAATTTCACATAATCCGTTTTCATATCCGGAAATACCTTGTGCTTCACATAAGGGTTTCAAAATTGCGCTTACTTCCACTTGTTACATTCCCTTCCGAAGGAACTATAGTTTTTTTACGATTTCCTTGAATTTGTTTCCGCGTTCTTCAAAATTTTTAAACATATCAAAGCTTGCACATGCCGGTGATAATAAAACAATATCTCCTGCCTGAGCCGCCATGTATGCCTCTTTGACAACTTGTTCCAGCGTAGTGTACTGCGTGATTATCTGCAAGTACCTTCTGCCATCATAAGCCTTTATCACGGCTTCTTTTATTGCAGGCGCCGTTGCGCCAAAAAGATAAAGTCTTTTGACTCTGTCTTTTATATCATGTCCAAATTCATCAAACGGTATTTTTTTATCGTATCCGCCCGCAATCAGAATAACTTTTTTATCAAATGCGAAAAGACCGGCACGTGCCCTTGTGGGACTGCTTGCAATGGAATCATTATAAAATCTGACACCGTCAATTTCTCTAACAAATTCAATCCTGTGTTCTACGCCCGAAAAGGTATTTGCTACCTTCTTTATCGTTTCGGGATTTATCCGTTTCCCACAAGCTGCAATGGCTGCCATATAGTTTTCAACATTGTGTTTGCCCGGCAGGATAATATCTGAAACAGAGATAGTTTTCTTATTATCAAAGTATATATCCCCATCATTGATATAAACACCCTTGCCCTTTTCACCAAAAAACACAACCTCTCCCTTTGCTTCTTCTGCAAAAGATGCTGTGATTTCGTTTACACCATTCAATACAAGAATACCTGACTTGTTCTGGTGTGTGAAAATATTCTTTTTAGCTTCAATATATTCATTGTAGCTCTTATGCATATCAAGGTGGTTTGGCGAAATATTTGTCACAACCGCAACATCTATGCTTTGTGTCATCGTCATAAGCTGAAAGCTGGAAAGCTCAACAATTGCATAATCATTTTCGTTTATTGATTCAATTATAGGCAAAAGCGGTTTCCCAATATTTCCGCCAAGGTGGCAAATGTTACCGTCCTCAGACAAAATTTTATGTATGAGGGTTGCAGTGGTTGTCTTTCCGTCACTACCGGTCACACCTATTAGCTTACATGGGCATATTCTAACAAAAACTTCCATTTCACTGGTTACGATAATTCCTCTTCTTTCAGCTTCTAAAAGCTCCGGAATATCGCTTCTTATGCCGGGGGTTTTAAATATAATATCACCGTCAAGATCACCAAGGTAACCTTCGCCGAGGCGAAACCTTGCCCCAAGCTTCATTTCCTCTAAAAAATCCTTTTCAAGCTCACCATTTTTATCGCAGCAGGTGACTTCTGCACCATATGACAAAAGCTGCTTAATAAGTGGCTTGTTGCTAACACCTATCCCTAAAAGAATAATGTGCTTGCCATTAACTGATTTTTTAAATCTTTCAAGTTTACCGTTCATAAAAAATCTCCATTCCGCCTGATTAATAAACACTCATAAGGCGGATGTCTTCACCGTAAAATTTAAAATTACTGTAATGCCCCAAAAGCCTTGACAAAATCCTTTCCGAATAAGTGGTTTTGATATTGGAAGGATCTAAATTTGTACTTATTATTGTACTCTTTTCATTTAATATACGCGTATTGACGATTCTGAAAAGCTCTGTTTCAGTATACTTGCCGATAAATTCCGTACCTAAATCATCTATTATAAGAAGTTCACTTTCCATTATGTGTTTTTCAAGGACATCCGCACCGCTTGTAATTCTGCCAAAACGTATTCCTTCAAGTTTGGTGAAAATCTGACCTGCGCTCTGATACACCACAGAAAAACCTCGTTCCATAATTCTGTTTGCTATACATGATGATAAAAAAGTTTTGCCCGTACCGGAATTACCGTAAAACAATAGGTTTTCATGTGTTTTCTCAAAGGTCTCCGAATATCTTTTTGCGAAATCATAAACCTTCTGCATTATTTCTCTCGGGGCACATGGCTCTTCAGCCTTTTTTTCTTTTCTGAATTTATTAAGATCAAATGCACCGAATACCTGCTTTTTCATGAGCGCTCCCATATTGGATTCAGAAAACAGCTCGTCAGAAAGAATTTCCTGGTAACAATCACATTGCTTGCCTAAATAAAGACCCGTATCGTTACATTTTTTACATATATATGGTATCTCCAAAAAATCGGGCGGATACCCTGCTGATGTTAAAATTTTTTTCCGCTCCTCTGTCAGTGACTCAAGCTTTGTCGCAAACTCTGCAACGGCATCATCAGGCTGTGTACCTTCGAAAACAGATTTAAGCATTGAAGAAGCCAAACCGGCAGTTTTTTCTTCAATCGTTTTAATTTCGGGAAGCTTTTTGTAGATTTCTTCCCTGCGAACAGCCGCCATAAGCTCTCTTTCGGCTTTTCTTTTATAAAATTTTTTATTTGCTCTTAAATACAAGCAGTTTTCCACAATACACCTCAACCTTTAAGCATTTTCTCTATAATTCTGCGTTCAATATCTTCCATATCATAATCCCCGCTCTGGGTGTAGTTTACAAATTTATTTTTCTGAGGCTTTGCCTTTTGAGGCTTAGCGGGCTTTCCCACTATTACTTCCTCTGGCGTACTGACGCCCTGACTGTACCAGGACTGCAAAATCCCGTTCATATATGGAAATGAAGGGTTGCCGGTTGCCATTACAGTTTTTTCATACGCAAGCTTTATAATTTCCTGACTCATCCCCATGGATTCCGTCCATTGTAATATATGCGCATATTCTGCATCCGACAAACTTCTCCCAGCAATTCCCAGTATTTTTTTAAATTTCCGACAAATCTTCTCACGTTTTTCTGAATTTTTGAGATGATCCTTCGCTTTTTCTATCGTATCTATACCTTCCTCCGACCAGGAAATTGCAATCTTTTCCGCATATCTTATACTGGTTTTCTGCAATGATGCACAATGCTCAAGAAGCATTAATATGACTTCTACCGGAAGATGATAGTTATCATAAAAATTAAAAATCGTGCTTATTTCCGAAGCAGATAATGTTTTTCCAAAAATCGTTTCTGCATGTGTTATCAACTGTTTTAAATCCTTATTGCTTTCTAAAATATTGCTTATATCATCTGCTTTGTATTGATATTTTTTAGGTTTTTCTGCAACAATGCCTGCCGACAGATCAATAAAATCGACAATATCGTCATTAATACTCACAATGCCGATGCTTTCCCAATATCGGAAAGCCTTAACAACGTCACTTTCAAGAATTCCAAGTGCATCGGCAATTGTCTTGTTATCTACTTCTTTTCCTATGGAATAACATGTCCTAAGTCCATATATGTACACCAATACATAAGTAGGGTTGGCATCTGCCATATATTTATCAGTAAATACTGTAGACAGCGGAAAAGTCACAGGACCTTCAGGACCTGAAATCTTATACTTGGGCATAATATTTATCCTTTACATTATTTTTCCTTTTAGTGTATGTGTCAGTAATAAGGGCACAGGGATAGAAAAAACTGCCTGCAGCAGATTCATAGGAACAGATTTTAAAGGAGCTATATAATTTCCGTACATAAAGTACTCTGCAAAAAAATAACCTGCAACCATAATAATGCTTCCCAAAACAAACGATAGTGACATAGAGCACTTTTTGTTTTTAATTTTATTGTATGAGGCGGCAACTACAAGTCCCATTACTGATTTAATAACAAGTGTAGGAATCCAGTAGCTTGCGTAACCTGCTGATATATCGGATAACGCACCACCTATGCCACCCACAAAAGCAGCAGGCAAACCGCCCATTAAAAATGCTGACAAATATATTATGCTGTCACCTAAATGCATATAACCTCCACCGATAACAGGCACTTGCAAAAATCTTGTCATAACAAAAGCTATCGAGGTCATCAATCCAACATATACAAGCGATTTGGTTTTCAAGCCGAACATCCCCTTCGAGATACAAATTTACATTATTATTCTATTGTAGATTTTAACATAAGGGCAATTATATGTCAACTAAAAAAAATAGCCGGAAACACCATTAGGTATCTACGACTATATTTATATAAGACTTAGGTAATAAAAATAAATTTCTTAATTATTAATATTTACTGTAGGCAGTATTTGTTGCGAAAG
>CAZUVQ010000010.1:0-27397 GCA_964623915.1 uncultured Oscillospiraceae bacterium | reverse complement strand
TTTAATTTTGCTTTTTGGTTGCCGAAAAATATCCTACAATAACTTGACACGGACGAATGTTAACATAATATTTGTATTTTTTATATGATTGTAGTAAACTAATAACATATTATCTGTTTAAGGATGTTTGTGTATGGAAAACAATGCTATTTCAATAAGGCTTGACGAGGAATTTTATAACATGAGGGCAACATATGCCGCTCCTGCACTTTTAGGCAAGCTTTTGTGCGTACGACATAATGACAGGGTTGATAAGTTACGTATAACCGAAACAGAATGTTATTTCGGGGAAAATGATACTGCCTGCCACGCACACCGTGGTAAAACTGAAAGAACTAAAATTTTATATGAAGAAGGCGGCCTTGCCTATGTGTATTTATGCTACGGAATTCACTGTCTTCTCAATATTGTGACAGGTGAAAAGGATTTTCCCCAGGCCGTTTTGATACGAGGGGTTGAAGGATATTCGGGACCCGGGAAGCTGACAAAGGCATCCGGCATAGATAGAAGCTATAATTACGAAAATCTTTTGACTTCCGAAAGGCTTTGGATAGAGGATGACAGTAAAAGAGTGCGTTATAAAAAAACTCCGCGCATAGGAATTGATTATGCAACGGAGAAGTATCGAAAAATTTTATGGCGGTTTATTGTTTATTAAATACAAAAAAGGGTTGTAACAAGACAGCCCCTTTTGGTTAACGCTTTTTTTTAATTGTCTGTGCCTTTATAACCTTCAGCCGTGTAAACTCTTCTCTTTCCTTTTCTTCAAGGCTTGAGGTTATATCGCTAATAAGCTTTTCATAGCGTGGAATTGTAATATTTTTAAGTGCATTTGCCCTTTTCTGAGTCTTTTTTATGTTTACCGCAAGGCGATATGCCGCAGTTTCAGTTTCGGCTAATTTAAGACTGAGCATTTTCACCTCGTTGAATGACTTGTATGCCGCATCAAGAGATGTGGTCATGGAATACAGCCCGAAAGGCGGCTCGTCCTCTGTGTCTTTAATTGAAACCCTTGGAATCTCAACACCCATTACACTTCTTGTTTTTATTGTTACGCCGTTTTCCAGCGGAACCGCCCGTGCCATTGCCTCGACCTTTGAAACACCCATGCTTATGTTGGCACTTTTCAGGTCATCATAAACACGCACAAAAGCTTTGTTTATCCGTTCCTGTAGTTTTTCCGCCTTTTCCATAAGCGCCATAAGCTCTCGTATTAATATATTCCTTTTTCTGTCAAGCAAATCATAGCCCTGCCTTGAGAGCTTAACGGTGTTTTTTGCGGCTATCAGATTACCCTTTGTGGGGAATGTTTTGCTATCCATAAAATCACTCTATTCCGCATTATAATATTTATCAAGAAATTTGTCTTCAACCCTATCAAGCTCACTTCTCGGGAGCGTTGATAAGAGCGACCAACCTTTATTCAGTGAGACTTCAATATCCCTGTTTTCAGATTGTCCCTGATTTAAAAAGGTATTCTCAAATTCCCTCCCGAACTGCATATACTTTTTGTCAATTTCCGAAAGCTCATCCTCGCCTATTACCGACGCCAATGCCCTTACGTCAGAAACCTTTGCATAAGAAGCAAACAACTGGTTTGCCAAAGCCGGATGGTCTTCCCTTGTAAACCCTTCCCCTATGCCGTCCTTCATCAGCCTTGACAGCGACGGTAATACATTAATGGGCGGATAAATGCCCTGCTGGTTTATACTTCTGTCAAGAACTATCTGCCCTTCTGTTATATATCCCGTAAGGTCGGGTATTGGATTTGTAATATCGTCATTTGGCATAGTAAGTATCGGCAGCTGTGTAACGGAACCTTTTGAACCCTTGATAAGCCCTGCTCTTTCGTACAACGATGCAAGGTCAGAGTACAAATACCCCGGAAAACCTTTTCTGGAAGGAATTTCTCCTTTTGATGAGGATATTTCACGCAACGCTTCTGCGTATGCCGTCATATCAGTCATAACAACAAGAATGTGCATACCCTTTGTGAAGGCAAGATACTCCGCAGCAGTCAAAGCCACTCTCGGGGTTATTATTCGCTCAACAATTGGGTCATTAACAAGATTTAAAAACATGACAACACGAGATAGTGCTCCCGATTTTTCAAAAGAGTTTCTGAAAAAATCTGCAACATCATGCTTTACTCCCATTGCGGCAAAAATAACCGCAAAATTTTCTCCGTCTCCCCTGATTTTTGCCTGTCTGACTATCTGAGCTGCAAGCGCATCATGGGGCAGACCGCTTCCCGAAAAAACAGGCAGCTTCTGTCCGCGAATAAGTGTTGAAAGCACATCAATTGCGCTTATTCCCGTTTCTATAAAGCTTCGGGGATATTCCCTTGCAACCGGATTGATACTGCTTCCCTCAATTGACCATGATTCATCCTCAAATATTTCACCAAGACCGTCGCAAGGCTTTCCTGCACCTGTAAAAACCCTCCCGAGTATTTCTTCGGAAAGTTTGATTTTCATAGGGTGTGCCATGCACCGTACTCTTGTGTTTAAAAGAGAAATATCTCCGGTTCCTTCAAAAACCTCTACAACGGCACGCTCACCATCAATGGCAGTTATACGGCCGGTTTTCTTTGTGCCATTGTCAAGGTTTATTTCTACTATCTCGTCAAATCCCACATCTCTGACGCCGTCTATGACCAACAAAGGCCCCTCTATTTTTGTTATTCCCGTATATTCAAGTGACAATTTGACACCTCCTAAAGCTGTGTCTGGTACAGCTTATTATACACTGCATCTATTTTGTTCCTTAATGCAATAAACCCTTTTTCATAATTCTCCGTCGGTATATTGTATTTCATACTTACTATATCTTCAAATATTCCCTCTTCCCGAATTATGGAAACAGGAAGTCCTTTTATGACAAGTGATTTTGCTTTTTCGTAAAGATATATAATTATTCTCATCATTTCGCATTGCTTACCCACGGGCACATAGGTATCGATTTTATGAAATGCGTTTTGCTGAAGAAATCCAAGCCGTATTACACGAGCAATTTCAAGCACAAGCTTTTGCTCATCGGGAAGAACATCTCCACCGATTAGCTTTACAATCTCCATAAGAGAGCTTTCCTCGCCTAAAATTTTCAAAATCCTGCCACGAAGAGACGGAAAATCTTCTCCTGCATTCTCCTTGTACCACCCCTCAAGCGACGGTGCATATTCGCTGTAGCTTGAAAGCCATTCTATTGCCGGATAATGCCTTGAATATGCAAGCGAACGGTCAAGTGCCCAGAAAGCACGTACAAAACGCTTTGTGTTCTGTGTTACAGGTTCCGAAAAATCACCGCCCTGTGGAGAAACAGTACCAATAATCGTAACAGAGCCGTCCCCTCCCGAAAGAGTTTTACAATATCCTGCTCTTTCATAAAATCCTGCAAGACGTGACGGCAAATATGCAGGAAATCCTTCCTCTGCCGGCATTTCTTCAAGCCTTCCTGAAATTTCACGCAGGGCTTCTGCCCATCTTGACGTAGAGTCCGCCATTATTGCAACGTGATATCCCATATCACGGTAATATTCCGCAATTGTAATGCCTGTGTAAATGCTTGCTTCCCTTGCCGCAACAGGCATATTTGATGTATTGGCTATAAGAATCGTCCTGTCAAGCAGCAAGCGACCTGTCCTCGGATCAGTAAGCCCCTCGAACTCCTCTAAAACCTGTGTCATTTCATTTCCACGTTCCCCACAACCGATATAAACAATTATATCAGCGTCAGACCATTTTGCAATCTGATGCTGTGTCATGGTTTTGCCGGTTCCGAAACCTCCCGGAATTGCCGCACCGCCCTTTGCAACAGGAAAAAGAGAATCAATAACCCTCTGTCCGGTAATAAGCGGCTTTACAGATGGCTTCCTTTCCGCCACGGGTCTATACGTTCTGATAGGCCACACCTGCTGTGATGTCACAGGTATTTCCCCATTCTCTGTTTTAACCAAAAGAAGTGTTTCTGTAACCTTATAATCACCGTCAGGGGCAACCCATGTAATTTCTCCGTTAATACCCGGTGGCAGCATAATACGATGTACTATTGATTCAGTTTCAGAAGTTTCTGCAAATATTTTTCCACCCTCAGCTTTATCCCCCATTGAGGAAAGCATTTTAATGCTCCACTTTCTGTCTGTATCAATAGTATCAACCTTTAGCCCCCTTGAAATAAAAGAACCTGATATAGCCGCCATTTCAGAAAGCGGTCTTGCAATACCATCAAAAATATTGCTCATAAGTCCCGGGCCGAGAGTTACACTCATGGGAGAACCTGTTCCCTCTATTTTTTCTCCTACCCTAAGCCCCTGTGTATGTTCGTAAACCTGAATAATCGCCTGTTTTTCTTCTATGGAAATAACCTCGCCAATAAGTCCTTCGTTGCCCACATGAACCATTTCACGCATTGCAAGCTCCTGAGAGTTTTCAGCGCATACAACAGGTCCCGATATTTTTTTTATATAACCCGTTCCCATAATGCCTCTCCTACTAAGAAATCTTTATTTCGTGAAAATCCGCCATAACGTCTTTTGCAGCTGACAATAATGTGTTGTCAATTATTATTCCTTTGTTCGGTATAATAAACCTTGCACCACCATAAGTAATGTCTGATTTTCTGCATTCTCTGACTATACCGTCAAGAACCGGAACATCACATTCTCTGACCTCTGCAACAATGTCTTCTCCTCCTGCAATTTTTACAGC
Organism: uncultured Oscillospiraceae bacterium; assembly: GCA_964623915.1. Classification (GTDB taxonomy): domain Bacteria; phylum Bacillota; class Clostridia; order UMGS1883; family UMGS1540; genus CAZUVQ01. Next base: position 22,691 of record CAZUVQ010000010.1, on the reverse strand, counting down.
CTCTATTGCCCGGTTTTTAAGAAAAACTTTGTATTCCTCCGAATCAGAAAACTCTGAAAGCTTTGAAATCAGCATATCAAAAATCTCTTTTTGCATCTCATCTCGCTTATTGATAAGCTCTCTTTTAGAGTCTGTTTCCGCTCTGCCCGTCATTGCACGATATTTTTCTTCAATATCGACTATTGCTTTATTAATAAGCATTTCTTCTTCTTCATAAACTTTTTTTTCATATTCCTCAAGCAGCATTTTTGTTTTTTCTTCCTGTTGGGAAATTTTTTTCGCCGACGCTCTTCTTGCATTTTCAAGAACAATTTCCCTGAAATTCGAAAATAAATCTCTGTCCATTCTTTTCATTCCTTTACGACAAGGCTACATGCTGACTCCAATAGCCTCATGAACATATTCTTTAATAAAATCTACGCCTTTTTCACGGCTGAAGCTGTCCGGTATGGTTACAATCAGCGGCGTCCTTCTTGTCAGTTTTATCTCATTGATTTTATCCTTTGCCAACTCATAAAGCCTTCCTGTAACAAGCAGCACACCAATTTTGCTGTTTTTAGTAACCTTTTCTAAAAGCGGTAAAAATGTTTCCCTGTCATTTGCCCTTACACCGTCTATACCGCAAAGGCGAAAACCGGTAAGAGTATCGTGGTTGTCACTTATCAGATACATCTGCATTACGCCACCGCCTTACATTACCTGACCTAATATTGTAAACGAAACTAAAAGCCCGTAAAGAGCGATACCTTCTGCCAGCGCAACGAATATTAATGCCTTGCCCAGTATTTTTTCATTTTCACTGATGGCACCCAGCGCCGCAGATGCAGAAGCGGCAACAGCAATACCTGCACCTATACACGCAAGCCCCGTAACAAGTGATGCTGCTATATATGCTGTCTGTATAACCGCATCTGACAAGGCTTCACCGTTGGCAGCAAAAGCATTGCCTGAAAACATTAAAATTATTGCTGTAATCATAACCGAAAAAAATGAAAATCCGTTTGTTATGATAGCCCTTTTGAAACGTACTTTAGTTTTTGCACCGAAAATATAATATGCCATTGGTGCTAAAATTGAAAGCATAAGTAATGATACTGTAATTGTTTTAAACATTTTTATCTGTCCTTTCTATATAAGCCTACTTATGAAAATTAATTGTAGGTTCAAATGCTCTGCCGCCGCCTGCAAAGAAGCGACCGAACATTTCATAAAATTCAAGCCTTAATACCTGTATACTCACGACAAGACCCTCAAGCCCTATTACCAACAAGTTACCAAATACAAAAACCAAATAATAGGAAAATGTTCCCTTGCCTGCCATATCCATAAGAATGTAAACAACTGTCATCATTCCCGCATGGCTAAGTGCAAAAGCACCTACTCTTATGAAAGAAATTGTATTTGTTATATAACTTAGTATGATTTCAAAAAGCTCGAAAAATGACTGCAGCATAAACATACCTGCCGATTCTTCAAAAAGCTTTTTTTCACCTTTTATTTTTCGTTCAATCGGTTCCTTTAAGAAAATTAAAACAAGTGTAATTACCACAATAGATGCTATAACCGGTTTTTTCAGCCATCCTCCCGTGAAAACAGATACAGCAGTCATAATCACTGTTAGGTAGAACATAAAACCCGCTAACCCATTTTGCGAAAACACTGCATTGCAATATTCTCGTTTTTTAATTGAATTTATTATATTAAGAAACATTACAAACAGTTCAAGCAGTGCACCTATGGCTACCGTTGTAATCAATATTGTCATAATATTGTGCGAGGGTTTCAGCCATATTACCGGCAAAATCTCTTCATTCCCGAAAATACTGCCGTACATAAAGCCAAAAACCACTGACATGACACCGCAAAGCGATATTATCCCCCCTAAGGCTGAGCCCTTTTTCTTATACATAAAAAGACCTGCAATTACAAGGAGCATGCCCTGCCCAACATCACCGAACATGATGCCGAAAAGAAAAACAAAACTTATTGTAAGGAAAATAGTCGGGTCAATATCCTTGTATGTGGGAAGACCATAAAGCTTAAGATACATCTCAAAAGGTCTGAAAATCGCAGGATTTTTAAGCTCCGTTGGTGGCTTTGTATCCAAGGCACTCGAATCATCTTCTATTATAACATTTACCTTATTGTCATTTTTTGACTTTTCATAGAGCTTTTCGGCTTCTTCTTTTTTCATCCAACCAACAATATAGAATATTAGTTTCGATTCTGCTGCATATTTTCTTACTTCCGCAAGCTTGGAGAGCATTTTGACACAATAATATGCTTTCCCCATTTTTTCTGACTGTTCCTTTTTAAAGTTTTCAAGCCTCACTTGCGTTTCACTCAATTTTTCCTTTGTTTTGGCTATCCTTCTTTCCACATCCGAAAACATCTCCATAGGATTACCCAAAGCCTCATCAGTAACATATTGTCTTTCAAAATGCAAGGAAGAAAAGAGAGAATCAACCTGTGCCTTTAAGCATTTGGGCGAGAAATAAATTCCCCAGATAAAGCTTCTGTCAGAAAACGACGGAATAAATACAGCTATGTTATTACCATCAGTTTTATTGTCAAGCATATAGTACTTTGCCACTTTATCGTCATCACTTTTTTCGTAGGGTTTAAAAACATTTTCAATATTTTTAATGTCCTTCGGCATTTTCCCAAACCGAAAGTACACAAACTCAAAGCTTGTAATAAGCTTTAGGTCAAAGTCCAGCTGCCTGAAGGTATTTAATATATTTTTCGTGTTATCAAGCCTTGTAATCTCATCATTGAGCACCTTTAATTCATCAGACATTCCTTTATATTCGTCAACTGATTTATTAAGAATTTCCATTGCTTCTTTTGCATCCATCTTATTTCCTATGGGAGTTATTTTCCCCATAACTTTGTCTGCCCTGTCAATAAGCGGAGCATACGTGTTTACTGTTTCCATAGCACGCAAGCTGCGAATGTTTTTCATCTCCTGCATTGCAGATTCAAGCTGTATTTCCTGTGTGTTGACATAATTATATACAGCATAATCAAAATTCTCAGTACTTCCGAGTATATTGATGAATTTCATTTCAGCTATCGCCAATTTCATCACACCCCTTTATAACGTGACGGTAAGCCACATCAGGCGGCAAGCCGTAACGAACGCATTCTATAATTGTAGTAATGTTTTGTATCTCTATCCTTTTAATATGAATGTATGCAAGCGTACTCACAGCACAATAGGGATACTTTTTTAAAACTTTTCTGTTCACAAATAAAAGATATGTTGACAGGCCATTCCCCGTTTCCTGCACTTTATCTGTTAAAATATTACGGTAATGGCTTTTTTCTGTAAGAATGACTACATCCTCAGCCGTATCCGCCTCTGCAAAAATTAAAACCTGTTCCTCTTTCAATCGGTAAAAATGATTTATTATGGTTTGTTTGATTCTTTCAGGTGACATATTATAATATTTTTTCGCCCTGTATATCCATAAAATATTTGTTGCATCCGCTTCAGAGCCAATCAGCTCCTCAGCAGCCGCCCTCTCATCCTCATCAGCGTTATACAATGCCTCAAACATCTTATCAAAATAGTACTTATCAAGCTTTGTTTCAATTTCAAAAATGCTTCCGCCTTCAGAAATCATTTTATAGTAAGGCGTGTTTTTAAGATTTGAAGCAAGCTCGTCAATACTCTTTGCATTTTCTATTGCATTTATATCAATATTTTGGTGATGCGCTGGAAGGCTCAGATGTATGCTTTCCTCTTTGTTTGCCACTGCATACATGGCTGATTTTATAATCCAGATTTCTCTCTTAAGATAATAAAGCAACAGAAAATCCCTCACAGAACTCTTTGAAAAGGAATAAAGACTTTCAAAATCGTCTAATAGTGAAAGATAAATCAAATCCTCAAGCTTATCCCTGTGAATACCTTCCTGATAATCCTTTATAAATTTACTGTATCCCTCTGTTTTGCTAAGATATCCGGCAATAGCTGACACAGAATCAAGAGAGCATAATTCACCGTATTGCTCATCATTTAAAAGCCTGCCTTTTTTTGCGAGCAGCTTTGCCGCTATCGCTCCGTTTTTATATAAGCCAGACATAGTAATTTCCATAGCCTTTCTGCCCACAAATAGCAACAAGTTGTCTTCTATTATTGTTCAAGGGCTTTATAATAAAGCTTTTCAACAAAGTTGTTTTTGTTCTGCTCAAAAAACTCTGTCATATTTTGAAGCATAATGCTTTTTTGAACATTGAGTTTCAGTAATTTAGCTTCATACTGTTTTCTGCATTCATCTTCTTTTTTTGAAATAAGAAGTTTTATGCGTTCATCGGATTTTGCAGTGATTTTTCCAGCTTCTTCTTCGAATTTTTTTTCGCTGTTACTATCTATTACTTTAGCTTTGCTGAAAATTTCTTCCGCCTCAACCTCTATGTCTATCATTGTATCAATAATTTCTTTCACTCTATCATCTCTTTCCATGCGTTGCCTTTTATTACTATTTTTATGATATTTTTATATTGTACTCCTCTTATTTTAAAAATGCAACAGTTATTTTACTAAATTTTACAATAATTGGTAACTTCCGAACATATTAAAAGCGGACAGGGTCCGCACCCATACTACGGTATTATTACTGCCTAATGATAATTGCGCCGATATACGAAGTCTGTGTCATTCCTCATAAGACATAAGCACCGATTTTGTGCTGTAGCATCGTCTGTTATGATGTTATCAACACCGCATTTTACCATGGCTTTAAATTATTCGTGTTTTATTACAACTCGTTTCCATCTGCCGGTCGAAAGATAAACCAATCCGACAATCACTGAAACAGCCGAAGCCACAGGTGCTCCCATGCCAATTCCAGCAACGCCTTTCCCCATGACAATACCAAAAAAGTATGCAACGGGAACACGTACAAGCACAGCCGAAATTGCACCGTTTATCATTGCAAAGATGGTATGACCTGAACCAATAAAAAAGCCATTTAAGCAAAATACAAACGGTACTATCAAATAATCTATACTAAAGGAGCGCAAATTCTGTAACCCGAGGTTTATCATTTCTTCGTCACTGCCAAATATAGATAAAATCTGCTTTGGAAAAATATTGGAAATGGAATACACTATTACACACATAAAAAACGCTATAATCATTCCTGTCTTCATTGTTTTTAACGCTCTGTCTGTGTGTCCAGCACCGAGATTTTGTGCGCTCATAGCAGAAACGGACATACTCAGTGCAACCGCAGGAAGTATACCAAAGCCGTTAAATTTACTGACTGCACCTACGGCAGCAGATGCGGCAACTCCCAAAGTGTTTGTCATAGCTGTCAGAAAAATAAATGAAAGACTCACAATGATATTTTGCAAAGCTGTGGGAATACCCACTTTTAATAAAAGTCTAAGGTGTTCTGTTCTTATTTTTAGTGATTCACTGTTAAATTTAAACACAAAATCATTTCTTTTCATATACAAAATACATAAAATCATAGATAGTGCCTGAGAAATCACAGTAGCCAATGCTGCCCCGAATGCAGCCATATTTAGACCTTTAACAAACCATATATCTAAAAATATGTTTGTAAAGCAAGCAATTGTAACAAACTTTAGTGGGTTTTTACTGTCGCCCAGTCCCCTCATCACAGCACTTAAAGCATTGTATCCGAAAATAAAAATAGTACCCAGTGATGTTACAAGCAAGTATCTGCTTGCCTCAACAAAGGATTCTGCAGGTGTTTTCATAAGCACCAGTAAATGGTTTTTAAAACCAATAAGTAAAAGTGTGCACAAGGCAGCAACAATTGCAAGTGATACAAAAAGTGTACCCATACATTCAGTCATTTCTCGCCTTCTGCCCGCTCCCTTATGCTGTGCTATCAGTACTGTTGCGCCAGCAGAAAGCCCTACGGCAAAATTTGTGAATAATATTGTTATATTCCCGCCGATATTGACGCCCGACATGCTCTCCATACCCGAAAACTGACCGACGATAACCATATCGGCAACATTATAAAGAGCTTGTATTATATTTGATATAATAAAAGGAATGGAAAACAGCAAAAGCTGTTTTCCTATATGTCCTTTAGATAAATCCACTTCAAATTTACTCATTTACCTCTCCTCGCGAAAATATGGTAATCCAAGGCTTTTCGGAGGTTGATTCTCTTTCTTTTTCCGAAAGCTTGTAATTATAAGAACTACTATAGTAATTATATACGGCAGCATTTTAAACAATTCCTGGCTGCTTCTTGTAAAACCTGATATATAGAAATACATCCAATAAAGAATACCGAAAAGATATGAACCCCAAATTGTATTCTTTGGCTTCCATGTAGCAAAAATAACAAGCGCAACAGCAAGCCACCCAAGTGACTCTATTGTGGCATCATTTGCCCATGTTCCCTTTGTGTAATCCATAACATAATAAAGACCACCTAAGCCTGAAATACCTGCTCCAAGGCATGTTGCAAGATACTTATATTTTGTTACGTTGATACCGGCCGCATCTGCAGTTGCAGGGGACTCACCCACCGCCCGAAGATTTAAACCTCTGCGCGTTTTGTTAAGATAAAGCTGTACTGACAGACCAAGAATAATTGCAACGTATACAAGAAAACCATACGAAAAAAACAATTTACCCGGCACACCGAGATTAGCAAGCACAGGGACACTCTGTCTGAATGCCGCACTTGTCGTTGAAACTGAAATCTGCCCGACACCGCCTGCAAGCTTGTTTAAAGAGCCGCCGTAAAAATTTGCAAGCCCCGAGCCGAATATTGTGAGGGTAAGCCCTGTTACGTTTTGGTTAGCACGCAGTGTTATTGTAAGAAAACTGAAAATAAGACCACCTATTGCCGCCGCAATAAATGCACAAACAAGTGCTATCAGAATACATATCAGCTTGTTTGGGTCAGCAACACTGCTTTCATAGTAGAATACTCCAATGAGGCCGCATATACCGCCGAGGTACATAATTCCCGGAACCCCAAGGTTTAAGCTGCCCGATTTTTCTGCAATTGTTTCACCTATTGCACCAAACATGATAACCGTTCCGAATACAACAGCAGCCTGAAATAATGAAATTATAGAATTCATATTAATCCCCCATTTGCCGCTCCGCACCGGCACAAATAGTTCATGTAAAATCCCTTATCAGCGGAGTAGCAAATGATAGGGGATTAATGGCGCATCATCGTTTCAGCTCTGCCGAAAATTTCGATGGCGTATAAGTTCCGCCGTAGGCTTAGAGTGATTTTTCACACTACGCCTCCTCTGTCTTAGTACGGAAGATTATCCTGTAATTTATAAAGAACTCACTTCCCAATATAAAAAACAAAATAATACCGGTAATCATCTTTGATGCATAATCATTAAGATCATATCTCGATGCTATTTCATTTGCACCTTTTTCAAGAAAAACAATGAGCAGGGAAACTGCTATCATTGTAAATGTATTGAATTTTGCAAGCCATGCGACAATAATTGCTGTAAAGCCACGGCCTCCTGCGGTGTTTGTGGAAATTGAATGGCTTGCACCGCTTACTGCAATAAAGCCGGAAAGACCGCAGATAGCACCTGATATCAGCATGCTTCTAATAATTACGGCATTGACATTTATACCGGCATACCTCGCCGTATTTTCAGAATCCCCTACAACAGATATTTCATAGCCATGCTTGCTTTTACTTAAATAAATAAACATTGCAACTGTAAGAAACATAACAATTGTTACATTCAACAAATACTGCTGACCGAAAATAGCCGGAAACCAGCCTTTTTGCGTGGCAGAATTTATTATACCAACTGTATTTGAACCAAAAGGATTTTCCCAGAGTGCAACGAAATATGACGTAAGCTGTATAGCGACGTAATTCATCATAAGCGTGAACAGCGTTTCATTTGTGTTGAATTTTGCTTTGAAAAATGCCGGAATAAACCCCCAGGCAGCACCTGCTACTATACTTGCCATTGCCATTACTATAAATAATGCCCATACGGGGAGTGTATTTAAATATATCATACAGGCTGCTGTGACAACGCCACCGACAAGAATCTGCCCCTCAGCACCTATATTCCAGAACTTCATTTTAAAGGCGACAACAAGACCTATGCCAACGCACTGAAGCATCATAATATCACGAATTGTAATCCATGTTCTCCTTGATGTTCCGAATGCACCTTTTATCATTGTTGCGTATACATTTACGGGATTCATTTTTACTATTAAAAAAATGACAATCGCTGACACAGCAAGCGAAAGCAAAAGTGCTGCACCTCTGATACCGAGTGCTTTTAATAAAGGCATACCATCTCTCTTTGTAATATAGAAAAAGGGTTCGTGTAGTTTGTGTTGTTCATTCTTCATTTTCTATCACCCTCCTTTATTGTCATTAGCAGGCCGATTTCTTCCTTAGTTGCTGTCCTTGCATCAACAATGGCACTTATTCTTCCACCGCAGAGAACAAGAATACGGTCGCACAGGTCAATCAATACATCAAGGTCCTCTCCCACATAAATAACGGCAACACCGTTTTCCTTTTGCTCATTTAAAAGATTGTATATAATGTATGAAGTATTTATATCAAGCCCACGTACTGCATACGCCGTCATAAGAACCTTTGGTTTTAATGATATTTCACGACCGACAAGAACTTTCTGAACATTGCCGCCCGACAGTTTTCTTACGGGAGTTGCAATACTTGGTGTATTGACTTGAAGCTTGTCCATAACCTCCTGTGCAAGCTGCCTTGGGATTTTTCTCTCCGTAAAAAATGAGCTGCCGTGTTTATAGTTTCTCAGCATCATATTGCCGGCCATTCCCATTGAACCCACAAGACCCATACCTAATCTGTCCTCGGGAACAAATGCAAGTGAAACACCGATATCATTAATCTGCATAGGAGTTTTCCCCACAAGCTCTTCATGGTTGCCTGTTTTAGGGTCAATATAAGTTATATTTCCACTTTCCATACCAACTAAACCTGCAATGGATTCCAGCAGCTCCTTCTGTCCGCTGCCCGCAACACCTGCAATGCCTAAAATTTCACCGCTGTATGCCGTAAACGATATGTCTTCAAGTGCCTTTACCCCGTCCTTGTTATAGCAAGTGAGATTTTTTACAATAAGCCTTTCCTGCGGGTTTTTGGGTTCATTTCTGTTTATATCAAGTTTTATTTTTTTACCGACCATCATTTCGGTCAGCGACATTTCCGTTGCATCTTTTGTTTCAACAGTACCAATATATTCGCCTTTACGCAAAACAGAAACTCTGTCAGATAGCTGCAGAACCTCATGTAGCTTATGTGTAATGATTATAATTGCTTTTCCGTCGTTTTTCATATTACGTAGAACTTCAAAAAGCCTGTCGGTTTCATGAGGTGTCAGAACAGCTGTGGGTTCGTCAAGAATCAGAATATTTGCACCGCGGTACAGAATTTTTATGATTTCAACTGTCTGCTTTTCAGAAACTGACATTTCATATATCTTTTTGGTAGGGTCAAGCTCAAAATTAAATTTTTCAATCAGAGTGTTAATTTCATCGATAACAGTTTTCATATCAAGCGATTCTTTTCCCGGTGTGCCAAGAATTATATTCTCCGCAGCAGTAAAAACATCCACAAGCTTAAAGTGCTGATGAATCATACCGATACCGTAATCATATGCATCCTTTGGTGAGCGGATAATAACAGGTTCTCCGTCTATGAAAATCTGTCCTTCATCGGGGAAATAAATACCTGAAAGCATATTCATAAGCGTTGTTTTTCCGCTTCCGTTTTCCCCCAATAATGATAAAATTTCGCCTCTTTTAACACTCAAGCAAACTTTTTTGTTTGCAACTACTTCACCGAAATGTTTGCTGATATTCTTTAATTCTATAGCATTAGGAACCATAAGATTTCCATAGCCTTTCTGCCCACAAATAGTAATGAAAATGCACACAAAACTTATCTGTGGGCAGATAAGGCGTGTATCAGAAATTATGCGCAATAAATCCTTCGGGGGCAAAACGTGATTTTAAACACATTAATCACTCCCTCAAAATATTTAACATATTATAATTTGTTTAAACTTTAAGCAGATTATAATATGCTAAATAACTACATTTCCCCCATAATAACCAATTCGTATAACAAAAAAGCGGACGTGTATTTTGGTAAACTTTTTTGATTTTTCGTCATTGCGCTTTGCGCAATGACCTACAAATTAAAACAATTCGGGCGGAGCTACAATAGTAACTCCGCCACGGAGAATATTTAACTGAGTTTAGTTAAGCTCTTTAATTCCATCGATACGAAGATCAAAGTATGGAGCACTGCGGAATGTTGATTCGCTGAAGTAACCGTCTTTGATAACTTCTTCCTTAGGACCTTCATAAAGCACTGCGGAGAAATCTGCATTCATTGTTGAGAAATCAAATTCGTGCGACTCAACCTTTGCACCATTAACTGTAAATGTTTCGATATCAAATACATTTTGTGTGCCGTCTTTAATTGCAGCTTCTACTTCTTTTACCTTTTCAGCAGTACCCTCTGCACAGGATTCACCAAGTTTTGTAATTTCAACTGCGCCGTCAGCATAACCCTTTGACCAGTTTTTATCAATTTTTTCACCTTTTAATGCAGCACCTATTGCATATTCATAATAAACTGACCAAACGTTTGTAGCAGATGTCAATGCAGCTTTAGGAGCAACGCTTAACATATCTACGTTATAACCTATAGAGTAGCATACCTTGCCGGAAGCCAATGCAGCCTCTATTGCCGCAGGAGCACCCGTAGAGTCAGCATGCTGACCTATGATAACACAACCGGCAGCGATAAGTGAATTTGCAGCTTCGCTTTCAGCTGTAATATCAAACCATGAGTTTGTATAAGTAACCTGCATAGCAACGTTTTTAACAACTGATTTAATACCAAGGTAAAAAGCTGTATAACCTGATACAACCTCAGCATAAGGATATGCGCCGACATAACCAATTTTTACATTTCCGTCAGTATCTTTATTTTCAGGTTTGAGAGCATTTGTATCAATAAGCTCTTTAACCTTCATACCTGCAACTACGCCGGATACATAGCGTGATTCATATACATTTGTGAATGCATTGCTTATGTTGTCAAGACCGCAAACAGCAGCTGTATCACCGGTCATAGCAACAAAATGCACTTCGGGGAAATCGGTAGCAGCCTGTACCATATAAGACTGATGACCGTAGCTGTTTGAAAATACAACGGAGCAACCCTGATCTGCAAGGTCAGCTGCTGCGTCATAACATGTTTCATCTTCGTGAACCGAATATTTCCATATAATCTGATTGTCAGCAACGCCTAATTTTTGTGCTGCTTTCTTAATGCCTTCAATATGAGCGTATGTATAACCTTCGTTGTCGTCGCCTACAAGAATAACACCGATTTTAATATCACTTTCTACAGTGTCGGTTCCTTCTTCGGTGGGTGCTTTTGTCTGCCCGCAAGCAGCAAAACTGAAAATAAATGTCAGTGCAAGTAATAGAGCTAATAACTTTTTCATTGGAAATCTCCTCCTGAAATTTTTATTTATAAATCATTTGTCATTTCTTAAAATATAAGAAATACAAACGCATTTATTCTACCAGTAAGACAGTAAAAATTCAATATATATTACTACCAAAATTAAAAAAACAGCTTTCCCGATATTCGACAAAATATACAAACAAATATGTGTGTATTATCTGAAAACAATACCTGTTTCAGGGCTCATACTGTCAATAATCGCCAATGATTCAACATGCAGACCCTTGGAACGAAGCATTTCCCCACCTGTTTGAAATCCCTTTTCAATGGCAATACCTATGCCTGCTATACTTCCCCCTGCCTGCGAAACAATGTCTACTAATCCAAAAGCGGCATTGCCGTTAGCCAAAAAGTCATCAATAATCAAAACACTGTCATTTTTGCCAAGATAATTTTTTGAAACAACTACCTTATATACCCTTCCGTGTGTGAAAGATTCTACCTCACTCATATAAACTTCGCCAACCACATTTTTTGTTTTGTTCTTTTTTGCAAAAACTACGGGGACATTAAAAAATTGAGCCGTGATACAAGCGATGCCAATACCCGATGACTCAATGGTTAATATCTTATTTATACCTTCATTGGCAAATAGCCTTTTAAATTCTTTACCCATTTCAAAAAAAAGAGTAACATCAATCTGATGGTTCAGAAAACTGTCCACCTTTAAAACCTTTTCATCAAGAACAATGCCATCTTTTATTATTCTCTCTTCTAATAGTTTCATGCTTGCCCCTTACAAATAAAATGTTTATCTTATTATACAATGAATGATATAATAAATCAAGTATTTTTTGTCAAAATATTGTTAAATTCGGCAAATATTAAAAAAGTGTGTACATACCCTTTTTATTATGTTATACTATTATTGCTTAATTTGGCAGGTATACCAATTTTATTAATTGCAGAATATACATGAGAGGATAAATTACAATGAAAATTTATATAGCAGCTTCCTGGAAACACCAGCACGCCGTCGAAATGCTCACAAATGCACTTGAGCAAGGTGGGCATGAAATTTTATCATGGCTTCGCGAAGGTCGTCCGGAGGAAGCTTTTCTATCAAATCGTGAGCTTGATAACTTTATAAAAAGTCCCGAGGGAATGCAAGTTTTTGATTTCTGTGTTTCCTCCATAAAAAAAGCAGACCTGATTATTTACCTCGGCCCCTCAGGGTGTGATGCCTGGGCAGAGATAGGTGCAGCGTACGGTATGGGTAAAACCATATTCGGATTGCTTGCAAAATCAGAAAATGTAGGTATGATGCGTCATATGATAAAAATATGGTTCAGCTCAGTTTCAGACCTTTTGGATGAGGTTGATGCATTTTCAGCAAAATAATGAGTATCACGACTTATCAGCCTGTGGTTAAGCGTGCCAAGTATTATTAATGCAGGCGGAAAGGCAAAGAATATATGCTTAGAATCGGATGTCATCTTTCCTCATCAGGCGGGTTCATGGCAATGGGCAAAGAGGCTATAAATATAGGTGCAAATACCTTCCAGTTTTTCACAAGAAATCCAAGAGGTGGTGCGGCAAAGGCCATTAACCCTCTTGATGCAGATTCTTTTTGTACTTATGCAAAGGAAAATGATATAAAAGACCTTGTAGCTCATGCGCCATACACATTAAATCTCTGCTCGGGTGACGAAAAAGTCAGAAATTTCGCTAAAAGTATCTTAGCAGATGACCTTGAAAGAATGGAATATGTACCGGGAAACTATTATAATTTTCACCCCGGCAGCCATGTAGGACAGGGCATAGATGCCGGTATTGATTTTATTGTTGACGCTATGAACGAGGCAATAAAGCCTTATCACAAAACAATAGTTTTGCTTGAAACAATGGCAGGAAAGGGCTCTGAAGTAGGCAGCCGCTTTGAAGAGCTTAAGAGAATTATTGACAGGGTTGAGCTTTGTGACAAGGTTGGAGTATGCCTTGACACATGTCATGTATATGATGCCGGCTATGATGTTGTTGATAATCTTGACGGTGTTTTATGTGAATTTGACCGTATCATAGGCATTGATTTATTGTATGCAATCCATTTGAATGACAGCATGAATCCTTTTAATAACCATAAAGACCGCCATCAGAAAATCGGTGAAGGCTCTTTGGGGATTGATGCTATAACGAGGATAATAAATCATCCGGTATTAAAAAAACTGCCATTTGTTCTTGAAACGCCCAACGACCTTGCGGGCTATTCGTCGGAAATATCTTTGTTAAAAGAATTGGCAAAAAATTGACTACATTATATATTAGGAAGCGATAATTTTGATAGAAACATTTTCAGCTACAGTAAACCAGGTACTTACGATGTTTGTTTTTATGTTACTTGGTTATCTTTTTAAGAAAAAAAATATTGGCGGTGACGGTGTGGGCTCAGCATTGTCAGCAGTTGTTGTAAACATCAGCTTGCCTGCTCTCAGCTTTTATACCTTTTCACAAAACTTTAATATCTCTGCAATTTCCAGTCATATGCCCTTTTTAATTGCTGGAATGATTACTATGATTGCAACATTTTTTATTTCAAAGGGCTTGGCAAAGATGTTTGCAAAAGACGGGCTGCAGCAGGATATTTATATGTACAGCTTTTTAATTCCAAACATAGGATATATGGGTTATCCTATTGTTGCAGCAGTTTTCGGTGACGGGGCACTTCTTTCAATGATGATATACACCATTCCATTTAATATAATGATTTATACTTATGGTATTTATATCTTAAATCCCAACAGGGAATGGAGTATCAAAAAAATACTAAACCCCAATATAATAGCTATTATTATTGGTATTGCGTTCGGTCTTTCAGGGATGCGGCTGCCTGTTTTAGCAGAGAACATAGTTGTTTCCGCAAAGGCTTGTATGTCACCTCTTGCAATGATTTTAACAGGATTTGTTCTTGCATCAATTCCACTGAAGCCTGTTTTTCTTGACATGAAATCATATATAGCTGCATTTATACGTGCCGTTATAATCCCCATGTCAGCATTTCTATTACTGCTGCTTTTTGATATACTTGGTATGCTTATGATTATTATTGTGGCAACACTTTCCATGCCTTTTGGTTTAAATATTGTCGTTTTTCCCGAGGCATTCGGAGGAGACAGCAAAACAGGTGCAAAAACATGTTTTATCTCAAATATAATGAGTATAATAACAATACCTGTTGTATTTTCCATAATCAGTGTTTTCTTGTAAGTTGCCCTTGATTTATTTTTAACTATGATGTATAATATTTTTTATTGAAATTACGGAAGGATGAGCGAAATGGCAAATGTTTATGATACACTGCTTGAGCGTGGTCTGATAGCACAGACAACTCACGAAAAAGAAATAAGAGAACTTTTAGGAAACGAAAAGGTTACTTTTTATATCGGCTTTGACCCCACTGCTGACAGCCTTCATGTAGGGCATTTCCTTCAGATGGTTGTTATGCGCCATATGCAGCTTGCCGGCCACCGTCCTATTGCAATTATCGGCGACGGAACGGCAATGGTAGGTGACCCATCCGGCAGATCGGACATGCGACAGATGATGACTCTTGAAACTATTCAGCATAATGCTGACCGTTTTAAGTCACAGCTTTCCCGCCTTATAGATTTTGGCGAGGGCAAGGCTATTATGGTTAATAATTCTGACTGGCTGTTGAAGCTTAACTATGTTGAGTTTTTGCGTGAAATCGGCGTTCATTTCTCTGTTAACAGAATGTTGACGTGCGAATGCTTCAAGTCAAGGCTTGAGAAAGGTCTTTCATTCATAGAATTTAATTATATGCTTATGCAAAGCTATGATTTTCTTGTTCTTAATCAGAAATACGGCTGTAAGCTTGAGCTTGGCGGCGACGACCAGTGGAGCAATATTTTAGGCGGAATTGAGCTTATCCGCCGCGTTGATGGCAAAGAAGCGTACGGTATGACATTTACACTTTTAACCACTTCGGACGGCAAAAAAATGGGCAAAACTGCAAAAGGTGCTATGTGGCTTGACTCTGATAAGGTCTCCCCCTACGATTTCTACCAGTATTGGAGGAACGTAGGCGATGATGATGTTTGCCGCTGTTTAAAGCTTGTTACATTCGTTTCCATGGACGAAATCAAAGAATATGAAAAAATGGAAGGCAACGAGTTAAACTGCGCCAAAGAACGCCTTGCCTTTGAGGTTACAAAATTGGTGCACGGAGAAGACGAGGCAACCAGGGCACAGGAAGCTGCCCGTGCAATTTTTGCAAAAGGGGTTGTTTCGGATGATATGCCGACAAAGGAATTTTCAAGTGAATTGATTGCCGCCGGAATCAGTGCAATTGATTTAGTTGTTACGGCAGGCTTTTTACCCTCAAAATCAGAAGCACGCCGTCTCATTATGCAGGGCGGTCTTACCATTAATGACAAAAAGGTTGAATCTATTGATGCTTTGATTACCCCTGCGGATTTTAAAGACGATGTTCTTATTGCAAAAAGAGGAAAAAAAGCTTACCTTAAAATAATAATAAAATAAATTTGGAGATGATTATTTATGCCGATGATTGACAAGCCCTTATCAGAGTTATTAACTTATCAAGGTTCTTCACCATGCCCAGCTGATATTGATGTGTTTTGGGACAAACGCTTAGCAGAGCTTGAAAGCCACAACGCAAATCCAACTCTTACAAAGGCAGACTTTGAATGTAGTTTTGCTGACTGCTTTGATCTTTACTTTACAGGAACAAAGGGAGCTAAAATATATGCCAAATATATTCGCCCCAAAAATCTGACGGGGAAAGCACCTCTAATTTTAAATTTTCACGGTTATTCAGGTGCCTCCGGCTCATGGAGCAATTATCTTTCATATGTTTCAGAAGGTTACTGTGTTGCAGCTCTTGATTGCCGTGGGCAGGGCGGTTTATCACAGGATATAGGCGGATTTGTGGGAACCACTTTCAGGGGTATGTTCATAAGGGGAGTAGAAGGACCGGCTGAAGATATGCTTTTTGTACAGCAGTACCTCGACACTGCTCTTTTAGCGAAAATTACAATGGGTTTTCCCGAAACAGATGAAACACGTGTTGCTGCACGCGGCGGTTCTCAAGGAGGCGGTTTAACCCTTGCTTGTGCGTCGCTTGTCCCAGAAGTTAAGATAGCTACGCCATGGGTACCGTTTCTTTCTGATTATAAACGTGTTTGGGATATGGATCTTGACAAAGATGCATACGAGGAAATCAAGTATTATTTTACTCATTTTGACCCCACTCACCATAGAGAAGATGAATTTTTCACAAAGCTTGGATACATAGATATTCAAAACCTTACAAAAAGAATTAAGGCTGAGGTATATATGGCAACAGGGCTTATGGATACAATTTGTCCCCCATCTACACAATTTGCCGCTTTCAATAAGATAACAAGCAAAAAACAGTATGTCATTTATCATGATTTTGGTCACGGTACACCAAGTAGTCATAGCGACCTTGAATTTTCATTTATCAGAAGCAGGTTGTAGACAGAATATATTATTTCCAATTTAAAGCAACTTTATTATTTTTTATAGGGAATGACGGGTGTCATTCCCTATAATATTAATGCCTCAATATAAAAAGGTGAAATATGTTTAATAATTTTATTTTAAGCTATAACGCTATTGTACCAATATTTTTGCTTGTTCTTATCGGAGTATTACTTAAAAAAGCAAAAGTAGTTGATGAGCATTTTGCATCAAAGGCTACCAATCTTGTTTTTAAAGTATGCCTTCCTGCAATGCTTTTTAAAGATATTGCAACAATAAATATTATAGAAAAATTTGATACAAGGCTTGTGCTTTTCTCGGTATGTGCAACCATTATACTTTTTATTGCCGGGATTGTATGCTCCGTTGTTATTGCTGACCCTTCAAGGAGAGCAGCTTTTGCGCAAGGTGTTTTCCGTTCAAATTATGCCATTTTGGGCGTACCCTTGACTAAAGCAATATTTCCTCCTGAAATAGCTGTCAATGCGTCAGTTCTGTTGGCGGTAACAGTTCCTTTTTATAATGTACTTTCTGTTGTGTTATTAACCTCATTGCTTGAGAAAAAAAGAAACCCCAAAGCAATACTGCTGGGGATAATGAAAAATCCTTTGATTATAGGCGCCATATCAGGCACAGCTTTCTCGCTTTTACATATTTCCCTGCCAGTTATCATTATGAAACCAATGGGTTATTTATCTGATATGTGTACACCATTATCATTAATAGTAATAGGTGCATCCTTTACATGGTCATCCGCAAAAGAGACCTTTAAACCAGCATTTATAGCATCAATCAGCAAAACATTTATTTCTCCTCTTATTTTTATGCCCATTGCAATTGTCCTTGGTATTGAAGGTGGCGCGCTTGGTGTTTTATTTATTTTTCTTGCCTCACCTGCGGCTGTTTCAAGCTACACAATGATTAGAAACATGGGTGGGAATTACCATATGGCGGGCAATATTGTTCTTTTGAGCACCGCTTTGAGCTTTTTTGCAATTTTCCTCGGCATTATGACATTGAAATATTTTTGGCTTTGCTGAACGTTCTGTTTGCCTTAATCGTGAATCTTTTTACTTTTTTTATCGTTATACATTAGTTCATCAGCTTTGTGGAATACCCCGTATATTTCTTCTGACGTACAATCTAAAGACTTTTCTTCTGCTATGCCATATGAAAAATCAAGCAATATTTTCCCACCTTTTATCATAATGTATTTCGGTGTTGACAGTGCTGTATTTGCCTCTTTCAGAGTCTTATCCCTATAATCAAGCATTACAACTGCAAACTCATCACCGCCCATTCTGTACACGGTGCCACTGTTTTTAAATGTTTCCTTAAGATGAGATGCAAGTGAAAAAATAACTGTATCTCCTGCAATATGCCCCAAAGTATCATTAATCCTTTTTAGATTGTTTGCATCTATTACAACTATTGCCACATCGTGTATGCCTGTAATATTTTCAATATCCGTATTGAATGCAAGGCGGTTTTTTGTGTCTGTTACCACATCATTCATCGCAAGCTTTTTATAGGTCTCATAGTCTGCCGCCTGCGTTTTAATTCTGTTTATCTGATTTAATCTGTCCCAAAAAATCAATGTGAAAAATATAATGACACCTATATAAAACAAGTGAATTATTTTTTCATTCCAATTAAATACGGCAATTGTAACAATTGAAAAAACACCTATAACCAGAGTTGCATTATAGGTCATTTTTGACGTCCATATATGATGATTAATAAAGCACTCATAAAAAACAACCAAAACATTGCACATCATTATTATGGCGGTAAAATAATCTTGTATTGAAAGATTTAAAATGTCGAAAGAGGAAAGCAAAATTCTCACAAAGCAATAAAGGCTATTTAATATTACCATGAATTTTACAAGCTTACTCTCTCTTTTCAGTACAGTTGTAATATACAATAGGAACGATATAGGTAGTGTTAGGTATGAGAACATAGAAAGAACGTTACCAAATGCAAAATTATTAAATAAGTAATTTGACATCATGTCATTTGTAAACAACCATAAAAATACGTTAGAAAGAAACATTCCAAGGTAAAAATCCGTTAAGGAATACTCTTTTTTTGCTATGTATTCAGAAATTGAAATTATAAACTCAATTATACCAAAAATTAAAATAAGATACAGTACTGACAGCTTAAGAAAATTATTTTTTAGAAAATTAACAACAAAGGCAGCTTGTGTATCAAAATATATACCAATAATTGCCGCACCTTGGGTTTCGCTTATAGGAGAAAGAATAAATGTAACGGTTTTATCAGCACAGCTATCCTCAAGGTCTATCACAGACCATAGATTGCCGAAAGTATTACAAAAAAACATACTTTCCGAATTGCCGTGATTGTATATCTCCTTTTGTCCTATAAACGCTCTTATGCTAACATTTCTTGATTCCAATATTAATGATTCTTTGTCGAAAATATCGCTTGGCAGAGAGCGGCTTATTACAACAGTGTCACTCACTTTTAAAGGATTGCTTTTATTAATATTGATTACTGTGTCTTTGTAATACCATCTGTCGCCAAATTGATCCATTGGCGGAACATTAAGCCCTGCATTATCAGTATTAAAAGTACAATAAACAAAAGAAAGAATTATTGCCATAAATACTAAGAGTATATAAAAAAGTACTTTATAAGTATTTTTCTTTGATACCATAAATAACATCTCATTTCACTTATTTACATTGTGTTAAAAATATAAATAATTTTAACAAATCATCTGCAAAGCAATGTTATTTTGACATTGCTTTGCAGATGATTCAACGTAATTATTCATGTAATCTGCTTGTTTTACCGAGACAGTAAAAAACAAATATGATGTATTATTATAGTAATAGCAGGCAGAGTTTGTGTATACATAAGCACCTTTGCCGAAAATTATTATCTTTAAGAAGGGCTATCCTTATTTTATCTGATAAAGCTTGTTGTAATTCGTTCTTCTCTTTCCGGAACAGTAAATCCTTCTTTTTTCCCTGCTTCTACGCACTTTAAAAGCCAGGCCATCTGTGTTGCCAGAGTTCTCATCGTCTGAAGACCCTCCTCGTCCTTTGATACATCCTCTGCTTTACTTCCATGCACCTGGTTCCAGTACTGTGAGCCAACGCAAGGCATACAGTTCATCAGAAAATATTTATTCAGCTGGTCAAAAGCTGCAGTAGCACCACCCCTGCGGCAGCTTACAACAGATGCCGCAAGTTTTCCGTCAAACTTACCGCCGCCTGCCATAAACGCCCTATCAAGAAAAGCAGTAAGCTGCCCTGCGGCACCTGCAAAATATACAGGTGAACCAACAATAATTCCATCGATTTCAGGTAGTTTTGCGAGAAATTCGTTAACCATATCATCAATTATGCATTTACCGGTTTTTTTACAAACCTTACAGGCCCTGCAACCAGATGTGTCAGACGGAATATGCATAAAATCAGTTTCAATTCCATTTTTATTCAATGTTTTTGCTGCTTCAGAAAGCGCCACAAAAGTACATCCGTTTTTGTGAGGGCTTCCGTTTATTAATAATACTTTCATTTTAAGTCATATCCTTTCAGTTATATTATGCGATTTTTTAAGCTTAGAATGATTATATTACATAATATGTACTATAATTCAATACTATCACACCTCGTTTTTATTGTCAATGCACATCCCAAAAAAATTTTAGTTTTTAATGAAAAAACTCACTTTCTACGTTTTATCGTAGAATATTTGATCTGTTTTTATTAAAAACAGGTAGATATTTTATCTTTTTCGCCTTTTTTCAAAAAAGTATTGACTATAATCGTTTTGTATATTATAATAAATAAACAAATTAAAACATCTGGGTGTAGCGCAGTTTGGTAGCGTGCTTGAATGGGGTTCAAGAGGCCGGGAGTTCAAGTCTCCCCACTCAGACCAAAACCCTACAACTTGTAGAATACAAAGAACTTACTAAGAAATTAGTAGGTTCTTTTGTTTTGTAACAAGAAAATGGCTTGTAATAAGGTTTTTTAGCTGATATACGATTAAACCGACCTATGCTCTTGATTGGACACAGGTTAGTTTGTAATGACTTTGCCGTTGAGAATGGTGTGCTAACCTACTGTTGATAATAATTATTAGAGAAACATATCTCCTCAAGAAAAAGTTACAGAATGTTCTTGCACTACAAAAATTTTAGTGTTTAAGTTTTGATGGAGAAAAGCTATACTTTCTTTTGAACATCTTGCTGAAGTATAAAGAATCCTTAATTCCTGTTATTTCAGAAACTTCCATGATGTTCATATCTGTGTACATCAGATACTCATATGCCTTTCCAAGGCGTAAATTCATTATATACTGATATGGAGAAACTTTCATTATCTCCTTAAACAAATGGGAAAATCTACTTACACTTAAATTACACAAGCATGCGCACTCTGATATGTTGATTTCTTCCGTATATCTGTTATTCATGTATTTTACAGCGACGGAAATGACGTTTTCTTTTTCAACTTCAAAACAATTTAACGCTATTTGCTCCAACAGCAATAAAAGTTGAGCATTTGCTCCTATATTCTCAAAGGAATAACAAGTATTAAACTTGTCCACAAGATTATTCATTATATTATTTATATTGTATATATACTTTGTTTTATATACTCCTCCATAAAGCCCAATACCATTTAAAATCTCATCTGCGGCATTGCCTGTAAAATGAACCCAGAAAGAAATAGTTTCATATTTATCGGAAAATGTATATTTCTGAGTAACATTCGGAGGATACAGAACCATTTCTCCTTTGGATATCACCATATCCCTCTTTTCATATTCAACTTCGATTTCACCTTTAAGAACATATAAAATATGATAATCTACTCTTCCTTCTGCTCTTTGTATTTTAAATTTCCTCATATGATTATTTTGAAATCCACAACTGTTGATTTTTAAATATTTATCCGAAACTATATTTGTTGTGTTGTACGTTTTAATAATTACATTATCCATAACCATTACCCTCCAAATACTATCATACCACACAGATTATTCTTTGTAAATAGCAGGAATATACATATTTTCAGCAGAATGTTCTATACACTTATTTTTGAAAACAATTTATAATATTATTATAAAATATACATATAAAGGAGTGAAATCATTGAAAAAATTTGCGTTTATAGGTGCAGGAAGTTTTATTTTTACAAGAAATTTAGTCAGAGATATTCTTACATTTCCAGCGTTTTTTGATTGTGAAATAGCGTTAATGGATATTAATGAAGAAAAGCTTGATAAAGTTGCACTTGCTTGTGAAAAAATTGTAAATACTATGAATCTTCCTGCAAAAATAACCAAAACCACAGACAGACGCACAGCGCTAAACGGTGCCGACGGCGTTTTATGCACGGTTTTTAACGGTGGCACGGAAATCTGGAAACATGAAATCGAAGTGCCGAAAAAATATGGAATAGATGTTGTAATCGGAGACACGAGAAGTATAGCCGGTATTTTCAGAGCTTTGCAGGAATATCTTTTTTGGATATTGCAGGTGCTTGACAGTGGTAATGTAAAATACCTCAATACAAATAAAACCGTCATACGGAGCGAGGACAGAACAACTCACATAGACGGTTCACAATTGAGAATGTTTGATGTTGATAAAAATGCAAGGCTTGTTATGGGGTA
>CAZUVQ010000009.1:26202-27398 GCA_964623915.1 uncultured Oscillospiraceae bacterium | reverse complement strand
GGATTGTCCTGAATTATAAACACAATGCTAATCTTACTCCTTTTGCAAGAAGCTTTAGAAAAAATACAACTAAAAAGAGCAGGAAATTAAATTCCCTGCTCTTTTATTATATTAACTTATCTTTTTACTCTTGCGTTGCCTTCCCAGATGCTCCAAACCTGTTCTTCATCGGCAGGCTGTGCATAATCTGTTAAGAATGTTGTAGCCAAGGCACCGCTTGCCCAGCCGAACTGTATCCATTTTTCGGGTTCCCAACCCTTTAAGAAAGCATATAGCGTCCCGCCCACAAAACCGTCACCACCGCCAATACGGTCAAGCACATGAATTTCACGCGGCTCCACGACATGCCAGTTATCGCCTTCAAGCATAATTGCTCCCCACAGATGAGTATTTGTGTTAATTACCTGACGGAGTGTTGTCGCATAAACCGATGTGTACGGGTAAGCCTTTTTAACTTCTTTTATCATACCCTTGAAGCTGTCAATTTTTGATGCTAAATCTTTACCGCCGGCTTCAGGCCCCTTGACACCAAGACAAAGTTGATAGTCCTCTTCATTACCGATAAGAATATCTGAAATGCTTGCAATTTCCGCAAAGATTTCTGAAAGCTCATCTTCCCTATCCTTCCAGAAGCTTGCACGATAATTCAAGTCAAAAGATATCAGCGTTCCGTACTTTTTGGCAGCTCTTGCAAGCTCCAGACAGAAAACAGATGTATCATGTGAAAGTGCGGCAACAAGACCTGACATATGCAAAACAGCAACGCCTTCTTTGCCGAAAATCCTTTCAAGGTCAAAATCCTTTATATTAAGTGTTCTGCCGACTTCACCTGCACGGTCATTATGGACACGCGGTCCTCTTGAACCATAACCGCTGTCAGCAATATTGAACTGGTGACGGTAACCCCATGGGTCGCCCTGTGAGACTTCTTTACCCTCATAGTCCATACCCCTTGAACGCAAATTGTTTTTTATAAATTGTGCAATGGGGCTGCCTTTTACAAATGTTGTGAGAACCTTGACAGGCAAACCGAGATATGATGAAATACTTGCCACATTTGTCTCAGCGCTTGTTGCCTGCATAGTGAATTTGTCTGCAGCATTTGTGGGCTGACCATTATCAGGTGTTATGCGCACACCCATACTTGTAGGAACCACAAGTGCATATGCACAATTTTTTTTGATTTCTTTAGCCAT